>NZ_BAAGVN010000356.1:0-56292 GCF_054780855.1 Pseudaeromonas pectinilytica | reverse complement strand
GGAACTGGTCAGGATCGGCTGTCGTACGGCTCCAATGCCACAACGCCTGTTGAAGCTGGCTGAGTCTCGATGGTAATCAGGTAAATCCATGATGAATCCCCCTCATTCGATCAACACCTAGGTCTAACTATAGGCCGATTGCGTGTTGCTGCGACCAATACGGATCACATTTTACGAGTCGCTGGAAGCCCGCTCTCGCAGACGCAGCATAGAGGTCTATCTGTATGAGCATGTTAAACTCGAACCACGGTTTTTTTAACTGGAGTCGCCATGCTGCGCTATCTATTTGCATTACTCCTGATTGCTTCGTACACGCTATCTGCCGAAGAGATCACCATACTTCCGCTGCACCACCGTCTACCCGAACAGGTTCTCCCCACACTGGAACCGCTGGTCAGTCCGGGCGGCTCTATCGTCGGCGCGGGTAATCAGCTGTTCGTCCGGACCACACCAGAAAATCTCGCCGAGCTGCAAACGGTACTTGCCGCCATCGATAAGCCGCTGCAGCGATTACTGATCTCGGTACGTCAGGGAAATGATTTCCGGGCCGATGAGCGCGGTCTGTCGATCCAGCAAGGCAGCATTAAACTGGGCGACAACTCTCAAATCCAGCTTGAGGGGTCTGTGCAGAACAACCAAAGCCAGGGTAACAACCAGAGCAGTCAACAGGTGCAAACGGTTGAAGGGGCCGCGGCGCAGATCTACCTGGGACAATCCCTGCCGTTGGCCATGCGTCAGATCCAGCGTCAAAACCATCAGCTGGTTCTGGCTGACACGATTCAGTATGTCGATGTGGGCACTGGGTTTACCGCCCTACCCCGGCTCGTTGGCGACCAGGTCGAGCTGAATATTTCGCCCCTGCAACAGCAACTCAACGGTAACCAGATTGAACAGGCTAATCTGAGCACAATCATCCGAGGCCCGCTTGGTACATGGATACCGCTGGGCGGCGGAGAAATCAGCAGTAATCAACAACAAAGCGGTTTGGCTGGCTCCAGCAACCAGCGCAATACCAGGCAGCAGCACGTATGGCTCAAAGTCGAGCGCTTGAATTGAAAACGGGGCCGCAAGGGCCCCGTTATCTGCTGTGATATTCGCTATCCCCCAACCCAGAGCAAGATAGCCAGGATCTGGGGCGAAAGGATCCGTAAAAACATCACCAGTGGATACACTGTTGCATAAGCCAACGAGGACGCTTCGCTGGTTGGATGCATGTTATTGGCAAATGCCAGTGCGGGTGGATCTGTCATCGACCCCGCCAGCAGACCGCAGAGCGTCAGGTAGTTCATTCCCGCCAACCAACGCGCCAACACCGCGACCAAACACAGCGGGATCAAGGTAATAGCAACACCGAATCCCATCCAGAGCACGCCATCTCCTTGCACCAGGGTTTCAACAAAATTGCCACCGGCTTTCAATCCCACCACAGCAAGGAACAACACGATCCCCAACTCGCGAAGAGCGAGGTTGGCGCTGGGAGGCATAAACCAATACAAGGGACCGATACTGCCAATCCGAGACAGGATCAGCGCCACCACCAGAGGGCCGCCGGCAAGCCCCAGTTTCAGTGCAGCCGGAAAACCGGGCACGTAAAATGGGACTGAACCGAGCACCACCCCGAGACCTATGCCGATAAACACAGGGAGCATCTGGACTTGTTGTAATTTTTGCTGCGCGTTACCCACCAGGTTTGCCACCGCCTCAATGGCTTCGGCACGCCCGACCAGATTGAGAATGTCGCCAAATTGCAAGGAGGAGTGGTTGCTGGGTACCAGTTCGATGCCAGCCCGGTTCAGCCGCGACACAACAACATCATACTTGAGCTTCAGATCCAGCTCCTGAATGGTCTTGCTCAATACCTGCTCATTGGTGACGACCACTCGTACCACACGCAAATCAGTGCCCTGTGTCGATAGTGATGTCTCGACTTCTTCACCAATAACCAAACGCACCCGTTTCAGCGCCTCGGGCTCACCGACCAGATGAACCAGATCGTTGAGCTGGATCCGGGTCGTGGCATGGGGGACCATCAACGCCTCCCCTCGCTTCAAACGTGAACAGATCACCTGTCCATCTTCCAGACTGGGGATCTCCTGCAGCATCAAACCATCCAGATTCGGATTACGCACCGCCAGATTCATGGTTTGCAGATTGCGTTTATTTTGCCCGCTTAGCTGCTCAAAATGCCGCGCTTCACGTTCGATATTGATCTTGAATACCAGGCGCACCAACCACATGGTCAACAGGATGCCGCAGATCCCGAATGGATAGGCAACAGCATAACCCATCCCCATGACCCCCATCTCACCCGGTTGTGCCCCCAACTCATTGAGGATCTGCTGTCCCGCCCCCAGAGATGGTGTATTGGTCACCGCACCGGAGTAGGTCCCCAGAATAACCGGCAATGGCACATTGAAAAGCTTGTGGATCAGATAGACCACCACAAAACCGACTAGCACCAGCAGGGCGGCAAACAGATTCAACTTCAGACCCGAGGTCCGGAGTGAGGAAAAAAAGCCGGGCCCGACCTGGATACCTATGGTGTAGACAAACAGGATCAGCCCAAACTCCTGGATAAACTGCAGGGTATGCATATCCAGCTCGACTCCGAAGTAGCCGACAAAATGGCCAACAGCAATCCCGCCAAATAGCACGCCGCCGATCCCCAGGCCGACACCATAGAAGCGCAGATTCCCAAACCACAATCCCAGAACGGCGACCAAAGCCAACAGGCTGGTCGACAACGCAACATCACTCATAGCTAGACTCCCGGTTGCGAAGACGATGATTTTGCCCAACAGGCCATAACGAGATCACCGAATGCCTAAAAGATTATCAGCCGTTCATGGTGACAAATGGGCGATGAGGCACAGTTCAGGGAGCCAATGTGGTACGGAATCACACTCTCGGTGATCTGGATCAAGCCGCTCACACGGCTTATTGGTGTCAAGGGTGCAAGCGGAAGATGACGGGCAGACGTAATCGGGCTGCATGCCCTACGCCATTGAGGGTATGGGGTAAAAACTGATTGCGGGACACGGATCGTAATGCCGCCTGATCCAGCAGCGCAGAACCGGAGCTTTCGATGATTTCACGTTTGAGCTGTTCGCCGTGCTCATCCAGCCACACCTGAACCAGAACTCGTCCTTCAATGCCTCGCCGCCGGGCCAAGGGGGGATACTCTGCTGGCACTGGCGCTTGCCGATAGCGAGCCTGGGTGATCACGGGGCCTCCGGGCTCTTTATTGACATTGGAGACTGTGGTGGCAGCCTTCGGATCTGTGCCGTGCTGAGTCGAGGGTTTGCCCAGGAGAGGCGCGGCAAGGGCGGAGGCAGAGGATACCGGATGGCTAAATTGGGTCTGTGGTCTTGAAGCCTCGCCCTGTGTAGGCGAAGTCTTGGCCGAATGCTGGGCTGCAGCTAGTACTGACGCTTGCGGATCCGTGACAGGCCTGCTGCGTTCCACGCTCGAGTATTGCTGCTTGGGATGGATTTGCTGCTTTCTTCGGCCCTTATCATCCACCGCAGAGTGGGTGGATGAACGTAACGCGGAGCGCCGTGATGACGGTACTGAGTGTTTAAGCGATGTCTGGGATGAGCGGCGATCCGGTTGTATGGCTACGGTTGATGGGATCGCCTCGGCTCGAGCAGCCCTGCGCGTTGGAGCCTGAGGCAACGATAGACTCGTGGATGCTGCTGACTTCGTAATTCGGTTTTGCGGCGAATCAGTTTTCATGCTCGAGGCGCTAAGCCATCGCGCCTTCAACATTGCGGTTTCAGGAGCATGCGCGACCTGAAGCAACACATTCCCTGGATGATTGGCTAACCAGAAAATAGCCGCAACACCAGTCACATGCACCAACAACACCAGCAGCCAGATATGATATCCGGTACGGCGATGGGCGGAGGCACGGGGTGGCGCAGGACGGGTCATAGCGGTTCGTTGTGGCCAGTGGGGACCCGATCATTCGATAATCGGACCGAAAAGCCAAGCTTCATTTCCTGGATCTCATCGCTCCGGCCAGTGTTTCATTCTCTTGCCACTCCCTGCAGGCCCGCAGCATGTCTGGCATAAAACCACGAAAATCTTGCTCCAGACCCGCATAATGAGCCTCCAGCTCGACAATTGCCCCGACCAAGCTATTCGCACGCTTCAAGCGAACACGGCTGATATGATCCAGCGACCGACCAATCATCGCCAAATCAGCATACCCACACAACCAGTCTTGGCGTTGCATCGCGGCCAACATATTGAATGCTCCTTCCGGGAAAAAGGACCAATACTCGGTCAGGAGCCGGTAAAAATCCTGGCTGTAGCGTGCCAAAGGGATGTCGCAATAACAGAGCCAGTGAGTTGCCAGAAAATGGTCATACACCATATCGATGATGATGCCGGCAAACCGCCGGCGCTCTGGACTGATACGCTGGCAGCTGCGGATAAACAACGGGTGTCGATCCGTTGAGCGATCCACAAATCGGTGTAGCGCGACTCCGCGGGCCAACTCAGGCGGCAAGCCACAAGGCAAGGGGCCTTTGACAAAATCCCCCAGCAAGCCACCAATCTGATCCGAAGGTCTCGCCCCCGCTAATAACACATGCGCCAGAAAGTTCACGCCTCAAATCCTTGCTAAAGACCCATATCGACACTGATGCGCCGAGTATACCCATCCTGAAGCCATTTCGGATCGTATTGGCTAGCAACGGCAATGCACCGAAATTGTGCGCACTCCAACTAATGGAACACAAATCCCCCAAGTTGCTGACAAAATGCGCTTTGACATCATCCCGTGACAGTGGCACAACAGGATCAAGGGCTCAAGATTGCCGCAGTAGACAGCAAGACGATGTCGCAAGTTGGCCTGAAAAGTGCTTATTTCTCGATAGCTTATTTCTCAGTCCACTTTTGACTCGACTAGTCTTTAACAAGACGACCGTCGATGCCGTCACCAGCCAGTAGTTTAACGCTGACTGGCCGTAACAAGCGATTTGGGGGAAAGATCATGGGAATTTTCGATCACTATCAACGCCGTTATGAAGCCTCGCGTGAAGAGGAGTACACACTGGCGGAGTTTCTTGACCTCTGCAAAAAGGACAAGACCTGCTACGCCTCGGCCTCCGAGCGCCTGTTACTGGCCATCGGTGAACCCGAAATGGTCGATACCTCCCTGACTCCCCGTTTGAGTCGATTATTCTCCAACCGGGTCGTGCCGCGTTATCCAGCGTTCAAGGATTTTTATGGTATGGAAGAGGCGATAGAGCAGATCGTCTCCTACCTCAAACATGCCGCCCAGGGGCTCGAGGAGCGCAAGCAGATCCTCTACCTGTTGGGTCCAGTCGGTGGCGGCAAATCATCCCTGGCCGAGAAGCTCAAATCCTTGATGCAAAAGGTGCCCATCTATCGCATCAAGGGCTCACCGGTAAATGACCACCCCTTCTGCCTGTTTGATGTCAACGAAGATGGCGACATTCTGGAGAAGGAATATGGCATCCCGAAACGCTATCTCAAGAGCATCATTTCGCCCTGGGTCGCTAAACGGCTGCATGAATTTGGCGGTGACATCAGTCAGTTCCGGGTCGAGAAGGTCTACCCTTCCATCCTCGATCAGCTGGCCATTGCGAAAACCGAACCGGGAGATGAAAACAATCAGGATATCTCCGCTCTGGTCGGCAAGGTTGATATTCGTCAGTTGGAGCATTTCGCCCAGAATGATGCCGATGCCTATGCCTACTCAGGCTCCCTGTGCCGCGCCAATCAAGGGATGATGGAATTTGTCGAAATGTTCAAGGCGCCGATCAAGGTGCTGCATCCGTTGCTGACCGCGACGCAGGAAGGCAACTACAACGGCACCGAAGGGTTATCCGCCCTGCCCTTCGAGGGGATCATTCTTGCTCACTCCAATGAATCGGAGTGGCAGCAGTTCCGCAATAACAAGAACAATGAGGCATTCCTGGATCGGGTCTATATCGTCAAGGTGCCCTATTGCCTGCGCTTCTCTGAAGAAGTGCATATCTATGAAAAACTACTGGTTAATAGTGAGTTAGCCAATGCCAAATGTGCTCCTGGCACCCTGGAATACCTGGCTCAGTTCAGTGTGCTCTCCCGGCTGAAGACTCCGGAGAACTCCAGCCTGTACTCCAAAATGCGGGTCTATGATGGGGAAAGCCTCAAAGATACCGATCCCAAAGCCAAGTCGTACCAGGAGTATCGCGACTACGCGGGTGTGGATGAAGGAATGGAGGGCCTTTCGACCCGGTTCGCCTTCAAAATCCTCTCCCGAGTATTCAATTTTGACCATCTGGAGGTAGCAGCCAATCCAGTGCATCTGTTCTACGTGCTGGAGCAACAGATCGAACGCGAGCAGTTTCCTCAAGAAACGCACGACAAGTACCTGGAATTCATCAAGGGCTACCTGGTCCCCCGCTATGTGGAATTCATCGGCAAGGAGATCCAGACCGCGTATCTGGAATCCTACTCTGAGTACGGTCAGAACATTTTTGACCGCTACGTAACCTATGCCGACTTCTGGATCCAGGATCAGGAGTACCGCGACCCGGAAACCGGCCAGCTGTTTGATCGCTCCGCACTCAACAGCGAGCTGGAGAAGATTGAAAAACCAGCCGGGATCAGCAACCCCAAAGATTTCCGTAACGAGATCGTCAACTTCGTACTGCGCGCTCGCGCCAACAACGCGGGCCGGAATCCGAACTGGACCAGCTACGAGAAACTCAGAGCGGTGATCGAGAAGAAGATGTTCTCCAATACCGAAGAGCTGCTGCCGGTCATCTCCTTCAATGCCAAGACCTCAGCCGAAGAGCAGCACAAACACGAGAACTTTGTCGAACGGATGATGGAAAAGGGCTATACGCGCAAGCAGGTCCGCCTGCTCTCTGAATGGTATTTGCGGGTGCGCAAATCCAGCTAGGGCTCGATGTATCAGGAGGCAGCAGTATGGCGCATTTCATCGACCGGCGGCTCAATGGCAAGAACAAGAGTGCAGTGAACCGGCAACGGTTCCTGCACCGCTACAAGGAGCAGATCAAAAAGGCGGTCTCCGATGCGGTGAGCAAGCGGAGCATTCAGGATATCGACCAAGGCGAACACGTTTCCATCCCGAGCAAGGATATTACCGAGCCGGTATTTCATCAGGGTAAAGGGGGGCATCGGGAGATCGTGCATCCTGGTAATGATCGCTTCGTACCTGGAGAGCATATCGACCGACCGACAGGCTCCTCCGGTGGCGGTAGTGGTTCTGGTGATGCCAGCGACAGTGGTGAGGGGGAAGACGAATTTGTCTTCGACATCTCCAAAGATGAATATCTCGATATGCTGTTCGATGATCTGGAGCTACCGAATCTAGAGCAGAACCAGATCAGCAAGTTGGTCGAGATGAAAACCCATAGAGCCGGTTACACCGCTAATGGCGTACCGGCCAACATCAACATTGTCCGTTCATTGCAGAACTCCCTCGCCCGCCGGATGGCACTGCAAGCCGGCAAAAAACGCCAACTGCTCGAGTTGGAGGCTGAATTGCAAAGCCAGCAAGCGGCGGGGGCATCGGCAGCCATTCTACAACTGATTGAGCAGGAGATTGCCGAGTTACGGCGCCGCATCGACGCTGTACCCTTTATCGACACCTTCGATCTGCGGTTTAACAACTTCGTCAAACGTCCCGAGCCTTCCAGCCAAGCAGTCATGTTCTGCCTGATGGATGTATCCGGCTCCATGGATCAAGCCACTAAGGAGATGGCCAAGCGCTTTTACATCCTGCTGTATCTGTTTTTAACCCGCAGCTACAAGAATGTGGACGTGGTGTTTATCCGCCACCATACCCAGGCCAAGGAGGTGGACGAGCATGACTTTTTTTACTCTCAGGAAACCGGTGGCACCATAGTCTCCAGTGCTTTGAAGCTGATGGCTGAGATCATGCAGGCTCGCTATCCCGCCGCCCAATGGAATATTTACGCCGCTCAAGCTTCCGACGGAGACAACTGGGCCGATGACTCCCCCCTGTGCAAGGAGCTGCTGACCCAACAGATCCTGCCGTGGGTACGCTACTTTTCGTACATTGAAATCACCAGTCGCGCCCATCAGAGTCTGTGGTATCAATACGAGACGCTGGTCAAAAGCTTCCCGCACTTTGCCATGGAGAACATCCGCACCGTGGAAGATATCTACCCGGTATTCCGCGAACTATTTAAAAAGCAGGCCGCCTGAATGCACTGTGAGCAGGGATGAGGAGTGATTATGTCGACGTCACACAGCCACGAACCACTACCCGATGGTCCAGACTGGAGCTTTTCACTGCTGGAACGCTATCAGGCCGAAATTGCCCGCGTGGCCGAGCATTATCGCCTCAAGACCTACCCGAACCAGATCGAGGTGATCAGCAGTGAGCAGATGATGGATGCCTACTCCAGTGTGGGAATGCCCATCGGCTACCATCATTGGTCCTTTGGTAAAAAGTTCATCAGTACCGAGCAACACTACAAACGGGGGCAGATGGGTCTGGCTTATGAAATTGTCATCAACGCCGATCCCTGTATCTCCTACCTGATGGAAGAAAATACCCTGCCCATGCAGGCATTGGTCATGGCTCACGCCTGTTATGGCCACAACTCGTTTTTCCGCAACAACTACCTGTTCAAGACCTGGACCGACGCCAGTTCGATCATTGACTACCTGCTGTTTGCTCGCCACTACATCAGCGATTGTGAGGAACATCATGGCGTTGATGCCGTAGAAGCATTGCTCGACTCCTGTCACGCCTTGATGAATTACGGCGTGGATCGTTACAAGCGCCCGCAAAAGATCTCGTTGAGTGAGGAAAAACGCCGGCAGAAGCGCCGCGAAGAGTATCTGCAGACTCAGGTGAATGAACTCTGGCGCACGCTACCCAAGGCGACCGGCACCGCCGATCGCAAGCCGGGCCGTTTCCCGAGCGAGCCCCAGGAGAACATTCTCTATTTTATCGAGAAACATGCCCCTTTGCTGGAGCCCTGGCAGCGCGAGATCATCCGCATCGTGCGCAAGATCAGTCAGTATTTTTATCCGCAGAAGCAAACCCAGGTAATGAATGAAGGCTGGGCGACGTTCTGGCACTACACCATTCTCAATCACCTGTATGACGAGGGTTTGCTCACCGATCGTTTCATGCTGGAGTTTCTCCACAACCATACCAACGTGGTCTACCAGCCGCCCTATAACAGTCCCCACTACTCCGGCATCAACCCCTATGCCCTGGGGTTTGCCATGTTCCGCGATCTGCGCCGTCTGTGTGAATCACCGACCGAGGAAGATAAATACTGGTTCCCGGATTATGCCGGCAGCGACTGGCTAACCACCTTGCACTTTGCGATGGAAAACTTTAAGGACGAGAGCTTTATCAGCCAGTTTCTGAGCCCTACTGTGATGCGCGATTTGCGGCTATTTGCCATTGATGACAATGATCAATGCAATTACCTGCAGGTCTCGGCCATTCATAACGAAGAAGGCTACCGCCGGTTGCGGCAGAAGATCTCGGCGCAATATAACCTGAGTCAACTCGAGCCAAATATTCAGGTCTACAACGTGGCCCTCAAGGGAGATCGCTCCTTGATCCTGCGCTACGTGCCCCATGAACGCATTCCCTTAGCCGATTCGCGTCATGAAGTGATCAAGCATCTGCAACGACTGTGGGGTTTCGGCGTGATCCTGGAGCAGGAAGATGCCGATGGTAAGATACAGATCATCGCCCAAAATCCGGAGCCACCTTCCACATCCGCGTCACCCTAACCCCGGAGCCTACGGCCTCATCCCGTCACCACCGATGATCCAAAACAAAAAAGCCGCTCAGCGGCTTTTTTGTTGGCTCATGAGTGAGCCGTCAGATCTCGTCCAGATTGGCCGAAAGCGACTCTTTAAGCGTGCTCCAAATCTTGGCGGAGTCCGCGCCATATTGCCGGACCAATAACCAAACGGCATCCGCCTTGCCATCAGCCCGGGCGAGCTCGGCCAATTGCTGATAAAACGCCAGCGTACAGTGCCGGGCAGGCTGCTGAGCAAAATAGTAGCGGCCAATCCGGGTATAGAGCTTCTGAAAACCATTGAGGATCAGGGCATAAATCGGATTGCCGGAGGCAAACGCCAACTGGTGGTAAAGCTGATAATCAAACTCGGCGAATGCTTCGGCATCGTCGCCCAACGCTTCGGCCTGGGCCAGCAATTCCAACACGCGCTGCGGGCTATTTTTTACCGCACCGCGCAGGAAAATCCCGCTGATATTGGTGCGGGCAGAGAGCAATTGATCGATCAGTTGCGGAAACTTTTCCTGATCCAGTCGCGCCAGAGTTTCCAGAATATTAAGCCCGGAGGTTTCCCAAAAATTATTCACTCGGGTCGGCTTGCCGTGTTGAATGGTCAGCCAGCCATCACGAGCCAGACGCTGTAATACTTCGCGCAAGGTAGTCCGGGTTACCCCAATCAGTTCAGAAAGCTCACGCTCTGCCGGGAGAATGGTGCCGGGAGGGAACCGATTATTCCAAATCGATTCAATGATGTACTCTTCGGCAAAACCAGCCGGGCTTTGGGCTTTAATGACCATCAATCTTCTCTGTTTGGGAAAAAGCAGGGCGGATAATAGCAGAGCGTCAAGGATATCAACAAGCGCTGGTGTGACCAGTTTCTAAACCGCACCGGAGAAAGAGTCTGTATTCGGCCACAAAAGGCAACGCTCGCCGGCTTTGTCTCCCGTCGTCACGGCATACATTCTCCAAGTTGGCGGCTATTGCTACCCCAATTGAGATAACAACGAAAGGGGCAGAAAAATAAGCGGCCACGGTATCTAGTTCTTTTGTCATCGCAAAAACCGTCATCAATAAAATAATAGAAACAGCCAGATAGGCACTCTTTTCTTTTTATCTGAATTAGCTTCTAATCGACGACTCTATTCTGAGGAGCCACTGATGATTACATATATCCGGACGATCAGTCGTCAACGAGCGGCATGGGCTTTATTGGCGGCCTCGGCCTTCGCCTTTGAGTTATGCGGTCTATTTTTCCAGCATGTGATGGGGTTATTCCCTTGCGTGATGTGCGTCTATGAGCGGTTAGCGTTTATTGGCATTCTGGTGGCGGCTCTGGTAGCCCTGATAGCGCCGCAAAAGCTCTGGCTGCGATGGCCTGCACTCTTGCTGTGGGGTTACAGTGCGTTCCGCGGCCTGCAGCTATCACTGCAGCATGTCGATTACCAGTTGAATCCGTCCCCTTTCAATACCTGTAGCTTTTTTGCCAAGTTCCCCAGCTGGATGCCATTGGATAAGTGGATCCCCTGGATGTTCTATCCGACCGGGGACTGCTCCGAGCGGCAATGGGTCTTCCTCAGCTGGGATATGCCGCAGTGGCTGGTGCTGATATTCGGCTGCTATCTGGCAGTCGCCCTGATCATCATGGTCGGCAATCTGGCCAAGGGTCGCTGCTGCCAATAGATCCGCGAGCTCGACTCATGTGGTTGTAAAACTCAAAAGCCCCGGGCGGAAACGCACCGGGGCTTTTTATCTGGCAGGGAATGTCCAGCACTGAGGAGTACGGCGCTACCGCGAGCGAATTAACGACCGGCCAGCGGGAATAGCCGGAAGAAGTTCTCGCTGGTCAAGGCCGCGATCTCTTCTACCGTGGTATTGCGCAACCAGGCGACATATTCAGCCACATCACGAACATATGCTGGCTCATTTTCCTGCCCCCGATGGGGAACTGGCGCCAGATAGGGCGAATCGGTTTCGATCAGCAAGCGCTCGGCTGGCAAACGGCGGGTGACTTCTCGCAGCCGATCGGCATTGCGGAATGTCACGATACCGGAGATCGAAATGTAAAAACCCAGCGCCATGGCAGCTTCGGCCATGGCCCAATCCTCAGTGAAGCAGTGCAAGACTCCGCCCACCGAGTCAGCGCCCTCCTCTTTGAGGATCGCCAAGGTATCCTCCTGCGCGTCTCGGGTGTGGATGATCAGTGGTTTGTGCAACTCACGGGCGACGCGGATATGCTCGCGAAAGGCCTGTTGCTGGATCAATTTGTGCTCTGGATGATAGAAATAATCCAGACCAGTTTCACCAATGGCAACCACTCTGGGCTCGGCAGCTAGCTGACGCAGCAACTCCGGACTCCAGGGTGATTCCTGATCCAGAGGATGCACGCCGCAGGAAGCAAAAACCTGAGGAAACGGCGCTATCTTGGCCAACATGCTGGGAAATTGTTCCAACGTGACACTTACACACAATAAGTGCGAGACACCCCGCGCACTGGCTTTAGCAACCGCATCGGCAATATCAACATGTTTACTGGCGTAATCGAGACGGTCTAGGTGGCAATGTGAATCAACGAGCAAGGTGAAGATCCTCGAGAATAAGCTGGTTCAACCAGGTCATGAGATGAAGAGAGGGCAGACTCGTGGGCATGCCTTCAGGAATTGCGGCCAATAGTTGCCAGCGTTCGGTTGCGGCCAGAAGATGCGCAGTCGAGAATTGAGCCAGTCGTTGAATGGTCGGTTGTGCATCCCCCATCACCAACTGATTTGCACTGCATCCCGCTTGCAGTTTGAGTGCATCCAGTAACAGGCAATGGATCCAGGACTGGCTATGAGGCATCTCCGTCAGCATTGAGCCAATCAAGGCTTCGAGTTGAGCCGGATCGTCTAAAAAGCGGCTCAGTCGCTCACACAAACCACGACGACGAACATCCATACCACCGCGCAAATAGGCCAAAGTTTGTAGTGGTGCGAACTGATTGAGCCGCAGGTGATGCTCCTGGGCCTGAGCCCCGCCTTCTTGTTGACGTAACCATTCCAGGGTCGGAGCTGTTTCCGGCTGAACAACCGCTAGTTTTTGACATCGGCTGAGGATAGTCGGTAATAAACGATTCGGCTGATCGGACAGCAATATCAGATGTGAGCGACCCGCAGGCTCTTCCAGAGTCTTGAGCAAGGCGTTGGCGGCTGATTCCGTCATCCGCTCAGCCCGCACCATGATCATCACCTTGGCGCCGCCCAGCTGCGCACTGCCATTGAGCTTGCCGATCAAATCCCGGACCAAGTCCACACCCAGACTTTTCTCGTTCTGCTCGCCCAATACTTGCAGATCCGGATGATTACCATGGACCAGCAGAGTACAGCTATGGCACAGACCACAAGCGCCCGTTGCCGATGGGTGCTGACAGAGCAACATCTGCACCATCTGTCGCGCCAGCTCCATCTTGCCAAGCCCTAGGGGACCGCTTAGCAACCAGGCATGAGCCAACCGGCCCTGGGTAAAACTATCCAGCCAGTCGCGCCAGATCGGGTCTAGCCAGGGATACATAGGCTCGACTCCAGTTCAACCCGGATACTGGCAGCGACCTGAGCTTCATTCTGGCTGGCATCAATAATCCGGATCCTGGCGTCTTGCGCCGCCAGTTGCAAATAGCGCTCCCGGGTGCGCACAAAGAACGCTTGCTGCTCCAGTTCGATCCGATCCAGCTCGCCACGGGCGCGGGCCCGCGCCAGACCAATGGCGGGATCGATATCCAAATACAGTGTCAGATCCGGAGCAAAGTCACCGAGGACCGCGTGCTTGATCTGCCGGATCAAGGCTTCATCAATCCCTCGGCCGCCTCCTTGATAGGCTAACGAGGAGAGATCGTGTCGATCACCGATCACCCAGATGCCCTGGTTCAACGCAGGTTTGATGCGCGTTTCCACAAGCTGCACCCGCGCGGCATACATGAGCAGCAACTCGGCTTGGATCGTCAAGGGTTCATCGTGGATCTCCTTAACAATCGCCCGCATCCGCTCAGCCAGCGGGGTACCACCTGGCTCGCGGGTTTTCTCAATCTGAGTAATGCCATGCTCTCTTAGCCAGGCCTCAACATGACGAACCGCCGTACTCTTGCCTGCACCTTCCAAGCCTTCGATCACGATAAATTGTGCAGTCATCAGGAGCGCCCCAAGATATAGCGGCGAACCGCATTATTATGTTCAGCCAGGGTTCGAGAGAAGTGATGTTCCCCTCCGCCCTTGGCAACGAAATAAAGATAATGACTAGATGCCGGATGCAGAGCCGCGCGTATCGCCGCTTTACCCGGCATGGCAATCGGCGTCGGAGGTAATCCCTCAATCAGATAGGTGTTATAGGGGTTGTCATCCTGCAGATCGGCTTTGCGGATATTGCCGTCATACCGATCCTTGATACCATAAATCACGGTCGGATCAGTTTGCAGCCGCATCCCCTTGCGCAGGCGATTGATAAACACCGAGGCGATCAGTGGACGCTCTGCGGCTTTACCCGTCTCTTTTTCGATAATAGATGCCATGATCAGCGCATCATAAGGCGTTTTATAGGGCAACCCTTGGGCGCGCTGGGCCCAGCTTTTTTCCAGAAACGCCACCATGTGCTCCCGGGAGCGCCGCAAAATATCAATATCCCGCGTCCCGGCGGTATAGGAATAAGTCTCCGGTAACAGCAATCCGTCAATGTTATCCGGCTCCAGTCCCAAGGCAGAGCGAACCTCGTCGGCATCATCTTCATCCAGGGTGCTATCGATAAAAGGTGCCTGCTGCAAGGTGCGGATGAAGTCTTCAATCCGTCCACCTTCGATCAGCGTCACCGAAAACAGCACTTCTTTACCGCTGGAGAATAACAACAAGGCATGGCCAACCAGCCAACCGGATTCCAAGCGGTAGGTTCCCATCTTGATCTGTGCCAGCTCTGGATGCAGTTTCAACCAGACCAGAGTCCAGAAGGGGGACACCGGCTGACCGGCTAATTCACTCACCAGCGAGCGAGCTGACATGCCCTTCTTGACGGTAAAATAGCGCGCATCACCGCTAATCGTCAGCTGATCCAGTCGATTGAGCTGAAAGTGTCCCCACGCGATCGCGCAGAGCAAGCTGACCAGCGATAGTAAAATGGCAATATTACGCCTGCGCCGCCGACAAAAACGCAGCCTGCAGTTGACGAGCCATGGCATGATTTTGGTAAGTAACATCTTCAATTCCAGTAACGGGTACGACTTCCATCAGGGAATTACTGATCCAGACCTCATCGGCCGCCTTCACCGTAGCCAAATTGGCGCGGATGGGCTGGCAGCGGATCCCCTGTTGCTCCAGATAACCGAGGATCCAGGCGCGCATCACACCCGCGACGCCACTGAGCGCCAAATCCGGTGTGTATACTACGGAATCTTGTCGCCAAAATACATTTGCGGCGACAGTTTCGACCACCATGCCTTCGGTATCCAGCACCAATCCTTCCGGCATACCGCGGTTTTCAAGCTCAGCTTTAAGCAAAACCTGCTCCAGACGATTCAGGCTCTTGATCCCCGCCAAGAGCGGAGTCAGACCCAATCGCCCCTGACATACGGCCAACTGGATCCCCGATTGTTGCCACTGTCGATAAAGATCCGGGTAATCATGCACACTGATCAACTCGTTGGGAGCTTGACACCCCTGGATCCCATAGCCTCGGGCACCAGAGCCACGCGTATACAAAATTTTGCAGCACCCCTGCTCGATATCCACCAACTGACTACACAGGCGCTCGTAAAGCCTTGGGATATCCAGCTCCGGGAAATGCAGCCGCTCGGCACACCAACGCAACCGTTCGACATGTAAGGCCCATAGTAACGGCCGTTGCTGCTTGATCTGCAGGGTCGTAAAAAAACCATCGCCCAGCGTCAGACCTCGGTCGGTCATAGCAATCTGACTCTGTGGTTCACCATTCAGCAGCATCATTCAACTTCCTATCTGAGCGCAACCTTGGTTTCAAAAACCAGGTTTGGCAGGATCCTTAGCACCATGTTACGCATAAAAAAGGCCCGATACAGAGTATCAGGCCTCTACTGGCTGCAGCCAGAGCTAGAACTAGACGCGCTTGAAGATCAAGGAGCCGTTGGTGCCACCAAAGCCAAACGAATTGGACAAGGCATATTCGAAATTGCCTTGTTTCGGCACATTCGGGACCAGATCCAGATCGCACTCTTCATCCGGATTATCCAGATTGATGGTCGGCGGAGCCACCTGATCGCGAAGCGCCAGCACAGTAATAATGGCCTCAATCGCTCCGGCAGCACCCAGCAGGTGTCCGGTCATGGACTTGGTGGAGCTAATCATCAGATTGCCCGCATGGTCACCAAAGGTCGCTTTCATGGCGCGCAACTCAGCGAGATCACCCAGCGGCGTCGAGGTGCCATGGGCGTTCACATAACCAATCTGGCTGGGCGCAATTCCGGCGTCCAGGATCGCATTGTGCATCGCCAAGGCAGCACCGGCCCCATCGGCAGGCGGAGCTGTCATGTGATTAGCGTCGGCACTCATACCAAAGCCGACAAACTCGGCATAAATTGTCGCACCACGAGCCTTGGCATGTTCATACTCTTCGAGCACCAACACACCGGCACCATCACCCAGCACAAAGCCATCACGATCCTTATCCCACGGACGACTCGCCTTCTGCGGCTCATCGTTGCGAGTCGACAACGCCTTGGCAGCCGCGAAGCCACCCATCCCCATCGGGGTTGACGCTTTTTCAGTGCCACCGCATACCATGACATCAGCATCGCCATAGGCAATCATACGTGCGGCAAACCCGATGGCATGAGTACCAGTCGTGCAAGCGGTCGTGACCGCAACATTCGGACCACGTAAGCCTTTCATGATGGAGATATGCCCAGAAGCCATATTGATGATGGTCGACGGGACAAAGAAAGGACTCAACTTACGTGGACCGCCGGCTATCAAGCTGTAATGGTTCTGCTCAATCAATCCTAGACCACCGATACCGGAACCAATCGCAACACCGACACGAGTTGCATTTTGTTCGGTAATTTCCAGACCTGAGTTTTCCAGCGCCTGCAGACCCGCAGCCACACCGTATTGAATGAACAGGTCCATCTTACGGGCATCTTTGCGAGAAATGCCGAATTGTTCAGGATCGAAATCCCGGATCAGACCTGCAAACTTAGTTGGAAAATCGGTTGTATCGAAATGGTCGATGTTGGTAATGCCACTCTGGCCTTGCAGTAATGCCTGCCATGAGGCTTCAGCAGAATGACCAACAGGAGAAAGCATACCCAGACCGGTCACCACAACTCTGCGTTTTGACACAGGATTGCCTCCGCGAGGTAAAAATTAAACAAGGGAATAAAAGAAACAAGAGCGGCTGAAAAGCCGCTCTTGTTGACCAGAAAATTAATCCTGGTTGGAATTGATGTAGTCGATAGCAGCTTGAACTGTGGTGATCTTCTCTGCTTCTTCATCAGGAATTTCAGTGTCGAATTCTTCTTCCAGGGCCATTACCAGCTCAACGGTGTCCAGAGAGTCAGCGCCCAGATCATCGACAAACGAGGCTTCAGACTTAACGTCTTCTTCCTTAACGCCCAGTTGTTCGATGATGATTTTCTTAACGCGTTCTTCGATATTGCTCATGACCTGATTTTTCCTTTAGAAATACGCAATTGCGTGTCGTTGCAGTAGTTTATTCGATTGTTCATAGTTTGCAAGACTGTTGGACGTGGTCAAACCAGGATTTTAGACATACATCGCCTAAAAATTTGCATAGATATGACCACTATTTGCCCTGCTGGTTAGACCATATACATGCCGCCATTAACATGTAAAGTCTCACCCGTCACATACGCCGCTTCATCCGATGCGAGGAACAACACGGCGGCAGCAATCTCTTTGGGGTCGCCAAGGCGATTCGCCGGCACCTGGCTCAGAATGCCAGCACGTTGATCGTCATTCAATGCCTGGGTCATATCTGTTTCAATAAAACCCGGGGCAACCGCATTGACTGTGATACCGCGCGAGGCCACTTCACGGGCCAACGACTTGGTAAAACCAATCAAACCGGCCTTCGCAGCAGCATAATTGGTCTGACCCGCGTTCCCCATGGTACCCACTACGGAGCCTATGCTAACGATGCGTCCATGGCGTTTTTTCATCATGGAGCGCAATACAGGCTTGCTCAGTCGGTACAGTGACGTCAGATTGGTATCAATGATGTCCTGCCACTCGTCATCTTTCATCCGCATCAACAGGTTATCACGGGTGATCCCCGCGTTATTGATCAGAATATCGACATCCCCGAAACGCTCCTTAATGGTCGCAAACAACGTTTCAACAGACTCGCTGCTGGTGACGTTCAACACCAGACCACAGCCTGCATCACCCAGGTAGGCAGAGATAGCATCAGCACCGGACTGGCTGGTTGCGGTACCCACGACTTTGGCGCCTTTGGCTACAAACGCTTCAGCAATCGCACGACCAATTCCGCGACTGGCTCCGGTTACCAAAGCAATCTTGTTTTCAAAACTCATGTGTTGTCCTTAATTATTCGGGGCCGCTGATTATTGCAGCTTGGCCAGTATCTCTTGCAACGAGGCGGTATCATTAATAGCCGCTCCATCAACACGCTTGTCGATACGCTTTGCCAGACCGCTCAGCACCTTGCCCGGCCCCATTTCCACTTCAAATTCAATGCCGGTATTCGCCATATTCTCAACAATCTCGGTCCAGCGGACCGGACTGAAGAGTTGACGCACCAGCGCATCCTTGATTCGGGCAGCGTCAGTTTCGGCGGTTACATCCACGTTATTGATCACCGGAATAGACGGGTTATGGATCTCGACGAGTTGCAAGGCCGCCGCCAGTTTTTCGGCCGCAGGATGCATCAAGGCACAGTGAGACGGCACGCTCACCGGCAACGGCAGCGCACGCTTGGCACCTGACTCTTTCATCAGCACATTGGCACGCTCAACAGCCTCTTTATGACCGGCGATGACCACCTGGCCCGGAGAGTTGAAGTTAACCGGAGAAACTACTTGGCCCTGAGCTGCCTTTTCGCAGTTAGCCGCAATGCTCTCATTGTCCAGACCGATGATGGCCGCCATGGCACCGACCCCTTCAGGAACCGCCTCTTGCATCGCCAGACCACGCAACTCAACCAACTTCACCGCATCGGTAAAAGCCATGGCACCGGAGCAGACCAGTGCCGAATACTCACCCAGGCTATGACCGGCCATTACGGCAGGAGCTGGTGCACCCAACTCTTGCCAGACGCGCCACAAGGCAACGGAACTGGTCAGCAAGGCCGGTTGAGTACGCCAGGTTTTGTTCAGCTCTTCCGCTGGGCCTTCCATCACCAAAGTGAATAGATCGTAACCGAGAACCTGACTGGCTTCGTCAAAGGTGGCTTTGACCACGGGATATACGCTAGCAATTTCAGCCAACATACCAACGCTTTGCGAGCCCTGACCGGGAAATGCGATCGCGAACTTAGTCATGTGTCATTTTCCTGTGCAATTAAAAACGAATCAGTGCCGAACCCCAGGTAAAACCACCCCCAAAGGCCTCGAGCAAAATCAGTTGTCCCCGCTGGATACGCCCGGAGCGAACCCCTTCATCCAGCGCCAGCGGTACAGATGCCGCGGAAGTATTGCCATGCTTTTCCAACGTCAGGATAACCTGGTCCATCGACATGCCCAATTTCTTGGCTGTGGCACTGATGATGCGGTAGTTGGCCTGGTGTGGCACCAACCAGTCCAGCTCGGACTTGTCCAGTCCGTTAGCAGCAAGGGTTTCGGTGACAATCTCGCTCAGACGAGTAACCGCAACTTTGAAGACATCATTGCCTTTCATGTACATATAAGCGGGAAAATCAGCTGCAGCAGGGCCACGTTTACCTTGCGGTAACTTAAGCAATTCACCGTAACGACCATCAGCATGCATGTGGGTCGACAAGATGCCGGGCTCTTCAGAAGCCCCCAAGACCACGGCACCAGCGCCATCACCAAAAATGATGATGGTGCCACGATCAGCCGGGTCACAAGTGCGAGCCAGAACATCCGCACCAACCACCAGAACCCGTTTTGCGCTACCGCCACGAACAAATTGATCCGCAACACTCAAGGCATAGCTAAAACCGGCACATGCCGCAGCGATATCAAATGCCGGAATGCCAGGACAATCCAGCAAACCCTGCAATTCGCAAGCTGCGGAAGGAAAGGCATTCTCTGCACTGGTCGTCGCCAGGACTATCATGTCCAAATCCGTGGCTAGGATGCCAGCAGCCGACAGCGCCTGAATAGCTGCCTCTTTAGCCATGGTGACAACGGTTTCGTCTTCACCGGCTATCCGGCGTTCTTTGATACCGGTACGTTCAACAATCCACTCATCACTGGTTTCGACCATACGCTCAAGATCAGCATTGGTACGAACCGTCGCGGGCACATAACTGCCCGTGCCAAGAATTTTACTAAACATAGGTTCGACTAGCGCCTGTTTATTGGTTCTGCTTCAAACCGCTCGGCAATGCGAGCCGGAAGTTGATGTTGCACTTCCACGGTTGCTTGCAGAATGGCATTGGAGAAAGCATGCCGCTCGGCACGCCCATGACTTTTGATAACAATGCCGCGCAATCCTAGCAGACTTGCCCCGTTATACTGGTCGGGGTTCAGGTGAGAAAGGCGACGTTTGAAAAACCGGGTCAGGAAGCTTTGCAGCCAACCAGACATGCCATCCATCTGTTGATGGCTGGCTTGAGATAATAACCGGACCATACCCTCGGCCGTTTTGAGGGCGATGTTACCGACAAAACCATCACAAACAATAACATCCGCCACCCCCTGGAATAACGCATCACCTTCGATAAAGCCGCGATAATTGAGACCTGGAGTAGCCGAGATTAGTTCCGAAGCGCAGCGAACTTGTTCATTTCCCTTGTTGGCTTCTGCTCCAACATTCAACAGCGCCACCGCCGGATTTTCAATCCCGAGCACACAATGCGCTACCACACTGCCCAACATGGCAAATTGTCGCAAATTTTCAGGACTGCAATTGACATTTGCCCCAAGATCCAGAAATACCGAGCGGCCGCCTGTACTCGTCGGCACACAGGTCATCAAGGCGGGTCGCTCCACCCCAGGCAGGGTTTTCAACACATGCTTGGCGATGGCCATCAAGGCCCCGGTATTCCCGGCGCTGACGCATGCATCCGCCTTTCCCTGTTGCACCAGCTCCAGTGCCACTCGCATCGAAGAATCTTTGAGATGACGCAAAGCGAATGCCGGTTGCTCAGACATGGAAATGATTTGGGAGGCGTGGACTGTATCGACACGAGAATGACCCAAGAGGCCATTTTGTTGTAGCAAGGGATAAATACTGGTGAGGTCACCAACCAATATCAATTTTAAATGAGGCAAAAGCGACAGTGCCTGCACGGCGGCAGGCACTGTTTCAGAGGGGCCGTGATCGCCCCCCATCAAATCTAACGCCAGGGTTAGAAAAGACAAAAGTTAATCCTGCTTAAATAAATTAAGCAATAACCTTTTTACCACGGTAAAAACCGTCTGCAGTCACGTGGTGACGACGGTGAATTTCACCAGAAGTCGGATCCACGGTCAGTGCAGAAGCAGTCAGTGCATCGTGAGAACGACGCATACCACGTCTGGAACGGGTTTTACGGTTCTGTTGTACGGCCATTGACCTAACTCCTAATTCATTTACTTATGTTTCAAACCGTTAAGAACTGCGAACGGATTCGGACGCTCATCAGCAGGTTCAATTTTACCCCACGTCATCTGCATACCCCCTCGTTTACACTCATGCTCGGCGTGCATGGGCGCAAATGGCAGGGCGAGGATTAATTCATCCTCAAGCAGCTCGTAGAGATCAATTTCGCCGTTTTCATCCAACTCAATGGGCTCATAAGCTTCCGGCAGTTCCTCCTCCTCTACCTTCGCAGATAGCGGAGTGTAGATGAACTCGACGTCGCAATGATGATCAAATGCGTCACCGCACCGTTGGCACTCAAGCTTGACCAAGGTATGGGCAGTACCTTGCATAATGGTCAGGCCTTGGGCATCAGTACCAAAGGACAATTCGGCTTCGACATCATCTTGAATATCGATAACAGATTCAGCCAGCCGCACAAGCTGGGCACGCTCAACAACCCCGACATAATCGAGGCGCTTCACGGCACAACGGACCGGATCAATCTTAATGGGCAACTTCACCTTTTGCATAAGGCGCGCATGATATAGACAGTCCCAGTGATAGTCAAAGGAAAAACCTATTGCGCTGAATAATCGGTGAATAATTCAGAAGCGCTGGGTATGATCGCCACACATCCCCTACCAAATAAAGCAACCATGTCGCCTATTATTCTCGCATCCACGTCGCCATATCGCCAAGCACTGCTGGGTAAACTGGGTATGCCATTTATAGCCATGGCACCAAATACCGATGAGACAGTGCTGCTGGGTGAAACCGCCGAGCAGCTGGTCAAGCGCTTAGCCATCGCAAAAGCGAGTGATGTTGGCAGCCGTCTTGATCAAGGCTGGGTCATCGGCTCTGATCAGGCATGCACCATCGACGGCACCATTCTAGGGAAGCCAGGAACCCACGAACAAGCGGTCTCGCAACTCCGGCAACTCTCGGGCCACGCCGTCACTTTTTTTACCGGCTTATGTCTGCACGACATCCAGACAGGCCAGCAGCAATCGATCGTGGAGCCTTTTACCGTTCATTTCCGCACTCTGGATGAAGTCACCATCCAGAACTACTTACAACGGGAACAACCCTACGACTGTGCCGGCAGCTTCAAGAGCGAGGGTATGGGGATCTGTCTGTTTACACGCTTTGAGGGGCGAGATCCCAATACCTTGATCGGTCTTCCGCTGATGGCCCTCACCGATATGCTGCTGAGTTGGGGAGTTAAATTACCACAGTAGTGATCTACTCTGCCTCAGCGGTAACCGTGGTGTCCTGAATAGACAACAGGTAGCGAGCCAATTGTTCCAAATTATCAACCATGACGATCGGCTCATGGGCTTGCAGTTGCTGTGGCCCATGAACACCCCAGGTAATTCCAATCCGATCCATGCCCAGTGCTTGTGCCATGGCCATATCGTGAATGGAATCTCCTACCATCACCGCCTGACTCACGGGCACATCCAGTTGTTCCAGGATCTGCTCCAGCATCAAGGGATCGGGTTTAGAACGAGCCTCATCTGCACCTCGAGTTGACGCAAACAACGCCCCCAACCCGGTATCAAGCAGCACTCGGTCCAACCCGGCCCGCGCCTTTCCTGTCGCGACAGCTAATTGATAGCCACTGTTACGCCAAGTCTGGAGTTGTAATTCCACCCCCGGAAACAAAGGAGTAGGCGTCGTATCCAGATACAGATAATGCTCGCGGTAACGCGCCAGTACCTCTTCTACACCTGTAGCGGACACACTAGGAAATAGCATCGGAATTGCCGTACGCAAACTCAGTCCAATGATATCGTGGACAGCCTTCGTGTCAGGGACAGGCAATGAACAGTCGATGGCGGACTGTCGCATGCAAGAGACAATACGAGCCACCGAATCCATCAAGGTACCATCCCAATCAAAGATCAGGAGTTGATAACGCAAACTCATGACTTATCGCTATCCAGCTTGTTGAGTAATGCCTGTAAATGAGGATCGAGCGGCGCTTCCATCGTCATATCTTTCTGCTCAACTGGATGACGAAACGTCAGTCGACTGGCGTGCAGGAATAAACGCTGTAAACCCAGCCCCCGCATTTTTCCATCAAACGTGGCTTCACCATATTTGTCGTCGCATGCAATCGGATGACCGGCATGTGCGGTATGCACCCGAATTTGATGGGTACGCCCAGTGATAGGGCTGGCCTCGACCAAGGTCGCTTCCGCAAAACGTTTGAGAATATGAAAGCGGGTTTCTGAGGGTTTACCTTCCGGATTCACGCGAACAATACGTTCACCCGATTGCAAAACATTCTTTAATAAGGGGGCATTGACCACTTTGACATGAGCCTGCCATTGACCTCGCACCAAGGCACTATATTGCTTGCGCATCGTTTTGAGACGCAGCTGCTCATGCAGACTTTTTAACACACTGCGCTTTTTTGCAATGAGTAAACAGCCGGACGTGTCGCGATCGAGACGATGCACCAGCTCCATGAACCGGGACTCTGGGCGTAATGAACGCAAGGCCTCAATGACGCCGAAACTCAGACCACTGCCGCCATGAACCGCCATTCCCGCCGGCTTATTCAGAACGATCAGCGCATCATCCTCAAACAGGATCATGGCCTCTAAGGCCTGAATGCTGGACAGCTTCGCCGAAGGCAATTCATTGGGCTCGGCCACACGCACAGGCGGAACACGTACCTCGTCACCTGCAATCAGCTTGTACTCAGGCTTAATGCGCTTCTTATTTACCCGCACTTCGCCCTTGCGCAAGATCCGATAAATCAGGCTCTTTGGCACACCTTTTAGCTGAGTCTTCAAATAATTATCTATGCGCTGCCCTTCCTGCTCAGCATCGATTACCAGCAGCCGCACTTGTTGAGTTGATGTATTCATGGCGCTGATTCTACATCAGATGGCGAGCTTTGTCGCAAAGCCAAAACGCTGCCTTGCTATGGTTGGCGTTAAAATGGAATAATGCGTGCGATTTTATGTAGCCAACCGCCTGGAAAACGGGTTGGATCAGGCTCGACCGAAAACAACAGGTCAGGGATGCTGTGTCAGTGAATTTCTTTACACCCTCTTTGAGCCTGCTGTGGCAGTCTGATAGTTACGCAAAATCCTGATTTCGCCAGATTGTTCTATGCTACTACGCAGAAGTTGCGTTTCTAGCTGGGTAAAGGATGCGAAGACGAATCCCATGTGCGCCTCATGCATGACCAACCGGGAGGTTGCTCGACCATGCTACAGACTCGAGGCCGGTTCTCTTTTTCAATCCCTCAAATGGCGATTGCATTTCACATCAGAAAGAATTTATTTAGAGAATTGAATGAAAAGAATGCTAATTAATGCAACTCAAGAAGAAGAGTTGCGCGTTGCCCTCGTCGATGGACAACGCATCTATGATCTGGACATCGAAAGTCCAGGGCACGAACAAAAGAAAGCCAACATCTACAAAGGTAAAATCACCCGCGTAGAACCCAGTCTGGAGGCCGCTTTCGTTGACTACGGAGCTGAACGACATGGCTTTTTACCGCTCAAAGAAATAGCTCGCGAATATTTCCCTGCCAACTACTCCTTCTCCGGTCGTCCGAATATCAAAGAAGTGATTCGGGAAGGTCATGAGGTCATCGTCCAAATTGATAAAGAAGAACGGGGCACCAAGGGTGCAGCGTTGACCACTTTTATCAGTCTGGCTGGGAGTTATTTGGTATTGATGCCCAATAACCCACGCGCGGGCGGTATTTCCCGCCGAATCGAAGGCGATGAACGTACCGAGCTCAAAGAGGCGCTCAATGGTCTCGAAGTTCCAGATGGCATGGGACTTATCGTGCGCACCGCAGGCGTAGGCAAATCCCGCGAAGAGTTGGAGTGGGATCTGAATGTTCTGCTCAAGCACTGGGAAACCATCAAAACCGCCTCTGACCAGCAAGCAGCCCCTTTCTTGATCCATCAGGAAAGTAACGTGATTGTGCGTGCTATCCGTGACTATTTGCGCCGCGACATTGGTGAAATTCTCATCGATAGCCCGAAGATTTTCGAGCGCGCCAAGCAACATATCGAATTGGTTCGTCCTGACTTCATCAATCGAGTCAAATTGTATAACGGTGAAATTCCGCTGTTCAGCCATTTTCAGATTGAGAGCCAAATTGAATCCGCCTTCCAGCGCGAAGTTCGTCTGCCTTCCGGCGGCTCTATCGTCATTGATCCGACCGAAGCACTGACCTCGATCGACATCAACTCGGCTCGTGCCACCAAGGGCGGCGATATTGAAGAAACAGCGCTACAAACCAATCTGGAAGCTGCCGATGAAATTGCCCGCCAGTTGCGTTTGCGCGATCTGGGTGGCCTGATCGTCATCGACTTCATCGATATGACGCCAGTCCGTCATCAACGCGAAGTGGAAAATCGCCTGCGAGATGCCGTTCGTCAGGATCGCGCTCGTATTCAATTAGGCCGCATTTCTCGCTTTGGTTTGCTGGAGCTTTCCCGCCAACGTCTGCGTCCTTCGCTGAATGAGTCCAGCACTCATGTCTGCCCACGTTGCATGGGGCAAGGCACCATTCGGGATAATGAATCGTTAGCACTGGCTATTTTGCGTCTGATCGAAGAAGAGGCGCTCAAGGACAATACCGATCAGGTGCATGCCCAAGTTCCGGTGGATGTCGCAGCCTTCCTGTTAAATGAGAAACGCACGGCAATTCTGAAGCTGGAACAGCGTCATCAAGTCCGGATCATTATTATTCCGAACGAGCAGATGCAGACACCGCATTTTGAAGTGCTGCGCGTTCGCTCTGGTGAGGCCAACGAAGCGCCTAGCTATGAGTTGAAAAACGAACTGGTGCGTGATGGTTATGAACCGAAGCTGGTTGAAACCAAAGCGGCCATAGCAGAGCCAGCCGTCCAGGGCTTTAGCTCCCCAGTCTCACAACAAGCTCCTGTCGCCGTCGTGCAACCACAACCAGGTCTATTCTCGCGTCTGTTTGCTGCATTAACTGCCTTGTTCCGTAGCGACTCCCCCGCTGAGGAAGCACCAAGCAAGCCGACGGCCGAGCGCCGTGATAATCGCCGTCGTCGTGACAATAGCGCTTCTCGTGATAACAATCGTCGCCGTCCAGCTGAACCCCGTCGAGAACGCGTGGTAAAGGATAAAGAAGAGTCGTTCACCAAGACCAACGATGACAAAGCTTTCCGGAATGGTGATGAAAAGCCAGCCGCTCGTCGGCAGCGAAATGAGCGACCAGAACGTACGGAGCGAGCCGAGCGTCCTGAGCGTAATACTCAGGAACGCACCGAACGCCAAGAGCGTCCAGTCCGTGGTGAACGGACTCCGCGTCCGGAACGTAAGCCACGAGACAATCGGGAAGCGGTAGTAGCAGAAGCGCCAGTGGTGGTGAATGAGGCCGATCTGCAGCAGCGTCAGGAAAAAGAGCAAAAAGTTGCAGAACGTCGTGAACGTCGCAACATGCGTAAGAAGGTCCGCGTTAGCGAGCCGGTAACAGAGCAGCCTCAACTGCCATCTGCAGCCAGTGAGCAAGAGTATGACTGGACAAGTCGTGACGAGTTAAAGACAGCCGATATCCAGCAAGTTGAAACCCCGCTGGTTGCAGCCGTTGTCGAAGAGCACCTACTCGCCACTGACGTCGCTGATGCTACGACTGATGAGCAAAAGGTTCGGACACCGCAACGCCGTAAACGCATCAATGAAGATGCGCGTCGTCAGCGCCAGCCGCGTAGCGAAAGCTCTGAAGAGAACCAGCAGCCCGGCACTGAAGAACATGGCTCCAGCGAAGGTGACAAGCCTCGTCGTAGCCGTCGTCGTACCAGCGCGGTTCGCGATGAGCAAGCTCCTGAGCAGGGTGGCATTGCTCATGACATTCATGAGGAGAGTGATCGGGTCGAATTCCCCGTCATCACCGAAACCACCGCTACCCGCGAAGTGCCTGAGCAACTCGTAGCTCAGGTTGTTGAAGCAGAAGAAACCGTAGCGCCAGTGGCAGCTGCCCCCGTTGAGACTGTAGCTCCGACTGAAGAGATCGCGTCGGTCATAGAACCCGCAGCTCCGGCCATTACCGCCCAAGTTGCGACAACTGTCGTCACCGATGTCATCGCACAGCCTGAGCCGGTTCATAGCGAACCAGCCACTGCAGTGAAACCGGTCGAGGTAGTCGTGACCAAGCCAAGCAAGGCACGTCGCCGCAGCGGGATCGTTTCGAATGTGCACTTTGCACAAGCCGAGATGACCTTGCCGCCGTCAGCACCTGAGTTGCCAGCCAAGCATGTGGAATATCCACCGTTTGAACGTCAGGCAGTCCAAGTA
Organism: Pseudaeromonas pectinilytica; assembly: GCF_054780855.1. Classification (NCBI taxonomy): domain Bacteria; kingdom Pseudomonadati; phylum Pseudomonadota; class Gammaproteobacteria; order Aeromonadales; family Aeromonadaceae; genus Pseudaeromonas; species Pseudaeromonas pectinilytica. Next base: position 28,493 of record NZ_BAAGVN010000356.1, on the reverse strand, counting down.
TCAGGACGCAAGGCTAGCATCACCGATTTGCGTAGTGTAGCGTCAGCCCCTATGACTCGTCCCTGAGCAAACCAGTAACCGAAAAAGCCGCGCTTGCGCGGCTTTTTTTATGCAATCCATTTACATCCCATCGGCTGATGCAATAGTCACTATTGCGATAGATGGCATCGGCGATCAATTTTTTCATCGAGGCAATGAGCAAGCATATTTATTCAATTTCATAGCCGAGTCATCCGGGGTTTTTAGCCTGTTGGCCTCTTAATATCTGTTCAAGCAGGCAGGCTTGATGGTAAAATTGTTTGATAAAAATCAATTTTAAACGAATGAGCCTATGACCCCAGACAAGAAACTTGGAAAAAGAGTGCAATCCGGTGGCTGTGCCATTCATTGCCAAGACTGCAGCATCAGTCAGCTCTGCATTCCATTCAGTCTGAATGACAATGAGCTGGATCAGCTCGATAACATCATTGAGCGCAAAAAACCGATCCAAAAAGGCGAGGCTTTATTCAAGGCAGGCGATGAGCTCAGATCCCTCTATGCCATTCGCTCTGGAACGATCAAGTCATACACCATCACCGAACAAGGGGATGAGCAGATCACCGGTTTTCATCTAGCAGGTGACCTGATAGGCTTTGACGCCATCCATAAACAGCATCACCCATCATTTGCCCAGGCTCTGGAAACGTCCATGGTCTGCGAGATCCCATTTGAGATACTGGACGACCTCTCCGGCAAGATGCCGAAACTTCGTCAACAAATCATGCGGCTGATGAGTAACGAAATTATGGGGGATCAAGAAATGATCCTCTTGTTATCCAAAAAGAATGCCGAAGAACGTCTGGCGGCTTTCCTGCATCGTCTTTCAACTCGTTTTGCTGAGCGTGGTTTTTCTGCCCGCGAGTTCCGTCTCTCCATGACTCGCGGCGATATCGGCAACTACCTCGGGTTGACCGTAGAAACGATTAGTCGATTACTCGGCCGCTTTCAAAAGCTGGAGCTGATCCGGGTCAAAGGTAAATACGTCACTATTATCGATGGTCCATCCCTGGCTGAATTGGCTGGCCTACCCACACATTCCAGTTGCTAGGCTCACACGGGGTCAACATCCTCATTTGTTGACCCAAACAGCACTCTGCTTATTGCTTTTGCGCTAACCTGCTTACAGGCTATTCAAGCGTTCAACAATTGTGAGAGGGCCATATGATCAAATATCGCAATATTCTGGTCGTCATCGATCCCAATATGGAAGCTCAACCCGCACTCTATCGTGCCGCCGAAGTTGCTCGGCTGCAGGATAGTGCGACCATCAAAGTCTTCATGTCGATTTATGATTTTTCCTATGAAATCACCTCCATCCTCTCCGTTGAAGAGCGGGATGAGATGCGCGAAGGTGTGGTGGCGCAACGCCGCGCCTGGCTCGAAGGCCTGATCCAGCCCTATCTGGATGAAGGGCTAGATATGACCCTCAAGGTGGTCTGGCATAGTCGCCCTTCCGAGAGCATTCTCAACGAGGTCAACCAGCACGGTCATGATCTGGTCATCAAGAGCGCGCATCAGCACTCCCTGCTGGAAAGTTTTATTTTCACTCCACTGGATTGGCAACTGATCCGCAAATGCCACCTCCCCGTTTTACTAGTCAAAGAACACGATTGGCCAGCGGATGGCAATATTGTCGTGGCCCTCAATTTTAGTAGTGAACCAGAGCAGGATTCACTCAACCAAAAACTGTTCAAAGAGGCTAACCATGTTGCCAAACTGGTCAAAGCCAATGTGCACCTGGTGAATGCGGTGCCCGCGCCTACGGTTAATATTGCGCTGGAGGTTCCCGGCTTTACCCCCGAGATCTATAACGAGGCCATTTTGTTACATCATCAGAGCATGATGAACGAATTTGCTCAGGAACATCATGTTCCAAGCGCACAAACTCATGTCATTGAGGGGCTGCCAGAGGATGTATTACCGGAGATTGCTGAACAACTGGATGCCGAATTGATCCTACTCGGTAGCCTAGGAAGAACCGGCTGGTCGGCCGCCTTAATCGGCAATACCGCCGAGCAGGTTGTCGATAGTCTGCATTGTGATCTGTTGGTTCTCAAGCCCGACTCGCAAACGTAACCGGAAGACGCATCCGCAATACGTCAAATCTTGCCGTCACCGGGACAGTGGCTATAATATGCGGCCAACTTTGTCCCGGGTGACTGCTAGATGTCTGACGAATTAAACTCCAAACAAGTCTATAACCTGAATAAGCTTCAAAAGCGGTTGCGCCGCCATGTTGGAGAAGCCATCGCTGACTTCAATATGATTGAGGACGGTGACCGGATCATGGTTTGCCTCTCCGGTGGAAAGGACAGTTATGGTCTATTGGATATTCTGTTGAATTTACGGGCTAGTGCACCGATCCACTTCGATATCATCGCAGTCAATCTCGACCAAAAACAACCCGGCTTTCCGGCCGATGTGTTGCCCGCCTATCTGGAACAATTGGGTATCCCCTATAAGATTGTCGAAGAAGATACCTACTCCATCGTCAAAGACAAAATTCCGGAAGGCAAAACCACCTGCTCGCTTTGTTCGCGGCTGCGTCGCGGTATTCTCTACCGGACGGCAACTGAGTTGGGAGCAACTAAAATCGCTTTGGGTCACCATCGGGATGACATTCTTGAAACCTTGTTTTTAAACATGTTTTTCGGTGGCAAGATGAAGTCGATGCCGCCAAAGCTGGTCAGTGATGATGGCAAGCATGTGGTGATCCGCCCCCTAGCCTACTGCAAGGAAAAGGATCTCGTTCGTTATGCCGAGTGGAAGGCGTTTCCGATCATCCCGTGTAATCTGTGCGGTTCGCAGGAAAATTTACAGCGCCAAGCCATCAAACAAATGCTCACTGACTGGGACAAGCGTTTCCCTGGTCGGATCGAGATCATGTTCAAGTCGCTACAAGACGTAGTCCCCAGCCACCTGTTGGACAATCAGTTATTTGATTTCAAAAATCTGGACCGAAGCCAGGGGCCCATTGACGGCGGCGATATTGCCTTCGATAAGCCTGATTTCTCTCCTGTTCCAGCTCTGGAGCTTGAAAATGATGATCTCGAACGCTTGCAGATTGTAGAACTGCAATAAGCGCGGGTCATCCAGCAGACACAAATGATCAAACGCTAGATACGACAAAGGCCCGTGTTCACACGGGCCTTTGTATAGGCACACTGTGGTTACTGAAGGGTTAGTTTGCCTTGGCGGCACTCCAGTAACGTTGATTGGTGCGGATCATCCCCTGGATCTTGCGTACGTAACCATCACCCATCGTTGAATAACGATTCAGACCCTTGGCTAACGCAACCGCATCCAGCGGCTTTACCTCCGCACGCATATCGGCGCGCATCTGGCGCACCTGCTTGTAAGCCGGATGCGTATTCACATTCCGCATGTAGGCCTGCACTGCCAGCTCTGGGGAATCAAACGACTTGACCTCTCCTGAGCCATTCCGGCGATACGGCGAAACACCACATCCTTTTTCAAAGCAATAGTGGCCAAAGAAGTTATTCAGTTTGCGGGCCATTCGGGATGTCCCCCACCCTGATTCCGTGGCCGCCTGGCTTAACACCAGTTCTGGAGGAAGAATATCCACCCGAACCAGGAGTTGATCAATCCCCTGCTCATTGAGCGGGAGGTTATCCAGGCGATACTGTTGTCCCATGTTCGCCAGCCACTCTTCCTGTTCGGAAGCAAGCTGGATCCCCTGGTTCAACTGTGACTTCAGTTTTTCAAGTTTACTGCGCTGAGTCAGTATGTTGGCCGCAACCGTCTCATAAGACGGACGCAGGTAATTGACAAAAGCTTGCTTGCGCTCGACAGGATCCTTAATAGCCTTGAAATCAGGCGGATCCATAGCCACCGAAGTGGCAAGCTCACGCTGGACGTCACGAGGCACAGGCCCCGGCGCGCCAGTATTACCCACAGCAGCCGGCATCACGGCGCAGAGTAACAGCAAGGTCCATAGTCTGGTCATCTTCATGCAACAAAGCTCCCCTTATCGAGCGATGCAGCATCCTTGGGCGATAGTTCAATCCGCACCCGGACACCACATACATCACGGTAGACGATGCCATTCACGATTAAGTAGAACGGTATCATCCAGATGAGCCCCAGGCCGAGTGGCAACATGGCTAGGACAAACAACGCAGCCAGCACAGCGTATAACAGCAACAACTGTGGCCAACCACGCAGAAACAAGCGGAAGGATGTCCACATGGCTCGCACCGGGGACAATCTCCGCTCCAAGATCAGAGGGATGGTAAACAGCATACTGACACTGAATAACAACAGCAGTGCCATGCTGACAGACTCTGCCATGCTCGAATGCATGGACAAACTCTCCAGCCCTCCTTTACACCCGGAAAGCAGCAAGCTCGTCTGAATTAATACAGGCGCCTGGCGAAGATAATCAAACACCATGCTGCCTCGCACGCGGGATCCCAGTGCGCGGCGTAACCCCAACATATCCAGACTGCTACTCACGGGTGATAGTACCGCCGCCAGCATGATGCTAAACAACATGCTGATGACGATGCTATCCGTCTCCAGCCAGCCGCTAAACGCCGCTAGCCGAATCAATAAAAACATCAAGGCAAGGACGGTTGCCACAGCCAACAATAAGCCGGTTTTAGCCCCCGACGTCAATTGCCAGCCTTCGCGTAATACAGCCTTCAGATCGAGACGAAACCCCGAATCCAAAGAGCGCTGTAAATCACCGCCGATAGTTATCAGATCTTGTTTCTGATCCGTCATTGCCCATTCTTTAATAAACCAAAGTTGGCATTATAGCAATAATTACCCTCCAAGCCCAACTTCACGGGATTTCGCCCCATTTAAGAAAGAAAAATCATGTTTTTATCGGGTTAAAAAACTCCTCAAAACGGTAAATCAAGTAAAAAATGGTTATTTTTCATAGAATAAGACGAAGGCAACAACCTTTGGAGTAATTTGGCACCCAAGTCTTGATTTCAGTGGTCCAGTGACCCTTTTCGTCCGATTCTCGACGCTCGCTGAGTCCAGGATCCCCATACAAAACGGACCAGCCGCCACCATGAAATCCCCTTGGCAGAGCTCTTGTCATCCCCATGTCATGAACACCTCGGAGGATAGAAAACCCAGCGGTGCTGGCCACATAACACCGCATCATTCCGTACAACAGAAGAGATCCGAGGCAGATGAGTAAAGCCATTCAATGGAGCCTGGCCGGTTTGTGGTTAGGTGGTTCCTGCATGCTATCCGCAGCCGAATTGTCCCCGCATACCGAACATGAAGCACATGAGCATGGACATGCCACGCTCAATATAGCCGTCGAGGGGACGAGTCTATTATTGGAACTCAAGGTTCCAGCCGCCGACATTGTGGGCTTCGAACACGCACCCCATACCGCAGCGCAAAAGCAGCAACTCGATGCGGCCTTGACCACACTGCACCAGGCCGATAATCTTGTTGATCTGGAAAAAAGCGCAGGTTGCCAGCTTCAGCAGGTCAAGGTGCAGCATCACCTGGATGGCAAAGCGTCCACGGCACACGGCGATATTGAAGCCAGTTATGCCTATTCCTGCCAGAGCCCGGAGGATCTGAACGCCATCACCCTGACACTCTTCAAGCATTTTGCATCATTACAAGACATTGACTATCAGATCATGGCCCAAAGCCATCAGGGGGCCGGCGAGCTGAGTCCAGAGAATCCCCAAGTGGAACTGCAGAAATGATGGATCTCGAACCGCCGGTGATTGCGATGTCCGGGGTCCAGTTTGGCTGGCCTGGTCATAACGCCCTATTAAACATCCCAAACCTTCAGGTTCAAGCCGGTGAAAGCCTGTTCATCAAGGGCGCAAGCGGCAGCGGCAAGTCGACACTACTCGGATTACTGACCGGGATCCACATCGTCAATCAGGGGAGGCTCTGCGTGCTGGGCCACGAGTTAAAATCCTTGCGCAGTTCGCAACGGGATCAGTTTCGTGCGCATCATATAGGATATATCTTCCAGCAATTCAACCTGTTGCCGTTTTTATCCGTGCTCGAAAACGTCACCTCGCCACTGATTTTCTCTCACCTCAAGCGGCAACGGCTGTCAGACACACCACTTCAGGAAGCCCATCGCTTACTGGACGCCTTACAGTTACCCGATTCCCTGCGTCAACGGCCGGTGCATCAGTTGAGCATAGGTCAACAGCAGCGGGTAGCCGCCGCACGAGCCTTCATTGGCCAACCAGCACTGGTGATTGCCGATGAACCCACTTCGGCGCTGGACTCGAGCAGCCGGGCCGCCTTCATGGAGCTGCTGTTTGCCGAATGCCGTCGCGCGCACAGCACACTGTTGTTTGTCAGTCATGACCCTAGCCTGGAGACGCATTTTTCCCGCGTCATCCCGCTCAGTGAGCTGAATCGGCTCCAGCCGGAGGAAGCCGTATGCTGATGCTCGCCGCTAAAAGTCTATGGTCGCGCCGTCTGACGGCTTGCCTGATTCTGATCGCCATTGCCATCAGTGTTTGTCTCTTCCTGGGTGTCGAACGGGTCAAAGAGCAAGCCAAGGATAGTTTTGCCCGCACCATCTCCGGAACCGACTTGATCGTCGGGGCTCGAACCGGCCCACTTAACTTATTGCTCTATTCCATTTTTCATCTTGGAGACGCCACCAATAATATCGGCTGGGATAGCTATCAGGCTCTACGGCAGCAAGCTGCCGTGGCCTGGACGATTCCGCTGTCATTGGGGGACTCCCATCAGGGATATAGGGTCATCGGTACTTCGGGCGAGTTCTTCCAGCATTATCAGTATGGGGATCACCTCCCACTGCAATTTGCTGCCGGTACTGAGTTTTCAAAAGTCTTCGATGTGGTCATCGGTGCCGAAGTCGCTCAAGCCCTGCACTATCAACTCAACGATGACATCATCATCGCCCATGGCACGGGAAAACATGGCTTCAGCCGACATGAGGATCTGCCCTTTCGCATCGTCGGCATACTGCAACCCACAGGAACCCCTGTCGATCGCTCGTTGCTCGTCTCACTGGCGAGCATCGAAGCCATCCATGTCGGTTGGGACTCGGGCCAGCAAGCCCAGCATCTGACAGCGGAACAGGCTCTGAGCCATAACCTGCAGCCACAGAGTATTACCGCAGCACTGGTCGGTCTGCACAGTAAGATCCAGACCTTTAGTCTGCAACGAGCCATCAACAGTTATCAGCCTGAGCCGCTGCAAGCCATCATGCCGGGTGTGGCACTGCGTGATCTCTGGCAGTTGATGTCGGTTGCCGAACAGGCATTGGCTTTTGTCTCTGCCTTTGTCGTGATTGCGGGCCTGACCGGCATGCTCACCACCTTGCTGGCCGGGCTCAATGAACGCCGCAGAGAGTTGGCGATCTTGCGTTCCCTGGGAGCCACGGCCGCGCACCTGTTTTGGCTGCTGACACTCGAAGCACTGATACTGATCTCTGGCGGTATTCTACTTGGCATCGCCGCCCTTTACCTTGGACTGATACTCCTGATCCCCTGGATCCAGCTGCATTATGGCTTACGACTACCAATGCAGATACCGACCAGCACCGAGTTACAGCTACTACTGGGCATTTGGTTGGCTGGCTTATTGGTAGGTACGCTACCGGCATGGCGAGCCCTACACTTTTCCCTTCACGATGGCATGACCCCGAGGAACTGAACATGAAGCGACTCTTGCTGCTCCTGGCAATATTGTTGTCCCTGCCGACATCGGCGCTTGCCATCGAGTATCAGACGTTGAAGTGGCCGGATTTGCTGCCGACATCCGGACAGTCAAACGAATCGAAACGTCCAGAAGCGGCGGTTAACCATAATGGCAAGGCCATCCTGCAGGAAGAAGGGAGTGTCAGGACCGATCTGGATCAGCGGCAAGTGCGCGTCCCTGGCTATGTAGTCCCGGTCGATGGGAACGAGGAAACCGTCAGCAGCTTTTTACTGGTGCCATTCTTCGGTGCTTGCATCCATGTCCCACCGCCACCCAGTAACCAGATCATCTACGTGACACTGAGCGAACCCGTGGCGGTGGATGAACTCTGGGATGCAGTTTGGGTCTATGGCACCTTACACACCACCAGAACCAGTCATGAGCTGGCAAATTCCGGCTATCAGATGCAAGGCATTCGCGTCGAAAGCTACGAGTAAGGCGCCAGATCGACATCCATTAGGTGTGACGGCCAAAAACACTCTGCCATTGGGCTGGATCGGCCAGTAACTGATCCACCCACAGTGGTAGAGTTTCCCCGGCGGGACCGTAGATTGCTTGCTCAAAATGGCTGCGTTGCTGCGAAGCCTCCAGATTGAACTCCAACGTTCGGGCTCCACCATGCCGAGCCTCGGCCACAAAACCGGCTGCCGGATAGACATGGCCCGAGGTACCAATTGCCACAAACAAGTCCGCTTGCGTTAGCGCCTCATAGATAGCCTGCATCTGCAATGGCTCTTCACCAAACCAGACGATGTGGGGTCGTAGCACAGCCTTTGGTTGGCAACAGGAGCAACGATCGACAGCAGTCACATCATCGGACCAAACGCGGACCTCGCCGGTAAGAACACAGCGCACCTTGAGTAGCTCGCCATGCATGTGGATCACTTCAGGACTCCCGGCTCGCTCGTGCAAATCATCAATATTTTGGGTAATCAGAGTAACCGTATCCGGCCAATGCTGTTGCAGACGGGCGATGGCATAGTGGGCTGGATTGGGTCGCACGGACTTCAGTAAGGCACGGCGCTGATTATAAAAGTGCTGAACCAAATCGGGATCCCGCAAAAATCCTTCCGGGGTCGCAACATCCTCGATGCGATGTTGTTCCCACAGTCCATCACTGGCGCGAAACGTCGGGATACCCGATTCGGCGGACACACCCGCTCCCGTCAGCACTACAATTCGCGGCATCACCACAGTGCAACTCCTTCTCTAGGCCAGCCAACCCACCGGCGTCAGTCAACATGCAAAAACAAACAAGCCAGGCTTTGGGCCTGGCTTGTTATTCTCAGCGCGTTATTCGTCGTCGCTGGCATCTGTTTCATTGGGTGTGGCGTGTTCGACACGAGCCTTGAGTTTTTGCCCTGGCCGGAAGGTAACCACCCGCCGAGCACTGATGGGGATATCCTCCCCAGTCTTCGGGTTCCGACCCGGGCGTTCACTCTTGGTACGCAGCTCGAAGTTACCAAAGCCAGAGATTTTCACCTGCTCGCCTGCTTCGAGCGATTGGCGGATCTCCTCGAAAAACGCCTCAACCATATCCTTGGCGTCGCGTTTGCTTAAGCCCAGCTGGGTGAAGAGATGTTCCGCTATATCGGCTTTGGTCAGCGCCATAGATCAATCCCTCAAGGATGCATTGAACTCAGTGCGGAGACCTTCGACCACATTGGCTATGGTGTCGGCGATCTCCTTGTCCTCCAAGGTTCGCTGGGTATCCTGCAACACGAGGCTGATCGCCAGACTCTTCTTGCCCTCAGGGACACCCGGCCCTTGGTATATGTCAAACAAGTTTATTCCAACTATCTGATTTCCGCCAATTTTTTTCGCGGTATGCAGAATATCGGCTGCTGTGACGGCGCTGTCAACCACTAAGGCCAAATCTCGGCGATTTGCCGGGAAACGGGAGATCTCGCCGGCCACCGGAATGCGAACTTTGAGTAAGGCATTCAGCTCCAGTTCGAACAACACCACCTTGCTTTTGAGACCCAACTTCTTTTCCAGACTCGGATGAATGACACCAATCCAGCCGATAGGATGACCATCGCGCAAAACCTGAGCTGACTGTCCCGGGTGCAACGCCGTATGTTCGGCCCGCACAAAGCTGAAACGGTGCGCTTCACCGGTCAACTCCAGTAACGCCTCCACATCGCCCTTCAGATCGAAGAAATCGGTGGCCCGGGATGGGATACTCCAGTGCTCATCCGCCAAATTACCGCTGATGATACCGGCCAGCAGAGGCTCTTGGCGAATTCCGTTTTCGGCTTGTTCATCTTTGAGGAAGCGCAGGCCACTTTCAAACAGGCGTACCCGACCCTGCTGACGGTTCTGGTTGTAAACCACGGCATTGATGAGACCGGGCCATAGGGAAACCCGCATCGCCGACATATCCGCTGAAATCGGGAATGGCAGGATGATCGGCTCCTGATGGGGGAACAGTAAACTCATCGCCTTCGGCTCGACAAAGCTATAGGTGATGGCTTCCTGGAAGCCACGATCGACCAGCAGGTGACGTGCCCGCTTGAGCGGCAAATCGGCTTCCAATTGCTCATTCATCACCAGATGGGCCATCGGTGGCAAATTGGGAATGTTGTTGTAGCCGTAGATGCGAGCCACTTCCTCAATCAAATCCTCTTCGATCGCCAGATCGAAACGCCAACTCGGTGATGTCGCCTGCCAACCTTCTGCCGTCAGGGTCACTTGCAAGCCCAGACGATTCAGGATGTCAGTTACCACGGCGTCATCAAATGCGATACCGACAACCCGGTTCAGCTTCTCGCGACGCAAGGTAATAAGCTCAGGCTTCGGCAGGTGCGCATCAGAGACTACTTCAATCACAGGGCCCGCTTCGCCACCGCAGATATCCAGCAGCAGACGACAGGCGCGGTCCATGGCTTGTTGTTGCAACTGGCTATCGACGCCACGTTCAAAGCGATGGGATGAATCAGTCGACAGACCATAGCTACGCGCCCGCCCCTTGATCGACAATGGACTGAAGAAGGCACATTCCAACAAAATGTCCTGAGTCTCGGCAGAGACACCGGAATGCAGGCCACCAAAGATACCGGCAATCGCCAACGGCCCGGTGCCATCCGCAATCACCAAGGTATCAGCATTGAGGGAGACTTCATTCTCATCCAACAGGGTCAGCGTCTCGCCGGCAACCGCCATCCGTACCTGCAAGCCGCTCTCCAGCTTGGCCAGATCGAAGGCGTGCATGGGTTGCCCCAGCTCCAGCAACACATAGTTGGTGACATCGACAATCGGGTCGATGGAGCGCATGCCACAGCGACGCAGTTTTTCCTGCATCAACAACGGGGTCTCGGCCTTGACGTTCAAGCCCTTGATCACCCGCCCCAGATAGCGGGGGCAAGCCTCTGCCGCCGTGACAGTGATCGGGAAACTGGCATCGATTGTTGCCGATGCTGGTGCCCATTCGGGAGACCGGACATCACAACGATTCAGCACACCGATCTCACGGGCCAAACCGGCAATGCTCAGACAATCGGCACGATTGGGGGTCAGATCGACTTCGATCATGGCGTCATCCAACTGCAGATAGCTACGCAGATCGGTACCTACTGGAGCGTCCAGCGGCAATTCGATGATGCCATCGGCTTCGACCGGGATCCCTAGCTCGCTGTAGGAGCACAGCATGCCGTGGGATGGTTGACCGCGCAGTTTTGCCTTTTTGATCTCGAAATTGCCCGGCAACACAGCGCCGACCTTGGCCACGGCTACGCGCAGACCTTGACGGCAGTTTGGCGCGCCGCAGACGATATCAAGCAATTCGGCTTCGCCGACGTTGACCTTGGTGACACGCAGTTTATCGGCATCTGGATGTTGCTCACAGGCAACAACTTCACCCACCACCACATTGCTGAATTCACCGGCAACGGCATCGACGCTGTCCACTTCCAGACCGGCCATGGTGATCTGATCGGCCAGCTCATTGGTGCCGAGAGAGGCCTGGATCCACTCATCTACCCAGGATTTACTGAATTTCATCTATTAGCCCCTGTTCTTACTTGAACTGCTTGAGGAAGCGCAGGTCATTCTCGAAGAATGAACGCAGATCGTTGACACCGTAGCGCAGCATGGTCAGTCGCTCGACCCCCATACCGAAGGCAAAGCCGGAGTATTTTTCCGGATCGATACCGACGGCGCGCAATACGCTTGGGTGCACCATGCCGCAACCCAGAACTTCCAACCAACGGCCGTTCTTGCCCATCACATCGACTTCGGCGCTAGGTTCGGTGAACGGGAAGTAAGAAGGACGGAAGCGGATCGTCAAATCTTCTTCAAAGAAGTTCTGCAGGAAGTCATGCAGGATACCTTTGAGTTCGGTAAAACTGGCCTTTTCATCCACCAACAAACCTTCGACTTGGTGGAACATGGGGGTGTGGGTCATGTCGTAGTCATTACGATACACCCGACCCGGCGCTATGATGCGAATGGGCGGCTGTTGCTGCTCCATGGTGCGGATCTGCACCCCGGAGGTGTGGGTTCGCAGCATCAGGCTAGGGTTGAAGAAGAAAGTGTCGTGATCGGTACGCGCTGGGTGATGCGCCGGAATATTCAGGGCATCGAAGTTATGGAAGTCATCTTCAATTTCCGGCCCGGTCGCCACGGCAAACCCCAGCTCGCCGAATAGACGTTCGATGCGCTCTATGGTCCGAGTCACCGGATGCAGGCCACCATTTTCCAGACGACGCCCCGGCAGAGTCACATCAATAGTCTCAGCCGCCAGCTTCTGGTTCAATTCGGCGCTCTGGAACGCTTCGCGCTTGGCATTCAGTGCACTTTGTACCTGTTCTTTAGCTTGGTTGATCAGTGCACCGGCTGCCGGACGCTCGGCCGCCGATAGGCCGCCCAGGGTCTTCATCTGTTCGGTGAAAAAACCTTTTTTACCCAGATACTGCACGCGCAGCTCATCCAGAGCGGCTGCATCCTTGACACTCTCTATCTCTGCCTGTGCCTTGGCAATCACTTCATCTAGCTGTTGCATGTCTTCCTCGTTTCCCACACCCCGAGGTGGGGCGGCAAATAGAATAGGGAGAAAAACGCATGGTAGTCAAAACGACCGTCACTGACCAGCATTCTCCCTTTACGGTTTATTCTTCAATAGGTTCCGAGAGCAGGCTCGGTTCGTGGATCGCGTATCCCTGCAGATAATCGACCCCCATGGCCACCAGTTTTTCACGGATGGCGGCATTTTCGACAAACTCGGCAACCGTCTTGACGCCTACGGCGCGGGCCAGCTCGGCCATCGAATTCACAATGGCTCTGTCGGTTTCACTGGTGTCCAGATGGCGCACAAACTGGCCATCGATCTTCAGCAGGTCAATCGGCAGCTCTTTGAGATGGCCATAGGAGGAGAAGCCGCTGCCGAAGTCATCCAGCGCAAATGCACACCCTAGGCTCTTGAAGGTTTCGATAAACGCCTTGGTCGCATCGATATTGGCGATCGCCTGAGATTCAGTGATTTCGAAACACAAACGTTCATAGGGGAAATCAGCGGCCTCGAGCAAACGCCGTATCTTGCGATGCATCTTGGGCGTACCTACCGATTCCCCGGACAGATTCACCGAGACCATCGACAAGCGGGCTAGCTCATCAGGATTGGCGGCATACCATTTCAGCAGGTTGTCCAGCACCCAGAGATCAATCTGCGGCATCAGTCCAAATCGCTCTGCGGCACCGATAAATTGAGCCGGCCGGATCAGCTCGCCGTTTTCCGCGCGCAAGCGCAGCAGAATTTCATACTTCAAACCCGGTGCCGAGCCCTGACTCGGGACTATCAGCTGGCGAGCCAGCTCGAAACGGCGCTCTTCCAGAGCCTGATGAATGCGCGCCACCCAGGCGACCTCTTCCTGATACAAACGCATTTCCGGACTGAGATCTGAATAAACATGGATCCGGTTTCGTCCTTGCCGTTTGGCGGTGGAACAAGCCGCATCGGCCAGTGCCATCAGGGCGGAAGCGTCATTACAACCCGATTGGATGGGCACCACGCCGAGACTGGCGGTAACCGAATAGATCTTGCCATTCCAGACAAACTTCAGCTCCTGGATCGCCTTGCGCCAACGCTCGACGTACTGAATGACCTCATCGATATAGCTGTTTTCCATCACCACGGCGAATTCATCCCCACTCAGTCGCGTGAGCAGAAAATTATCCTTTTTCAGGTTGGAAATATGATTGGCAATCTGGCGTAAAAATTCATCGCCAGCCAAGTGCCCGCCCCCTTCATTGATCACCTTGAAGTGATCGATGTCGATAAAGCAGAGGTAATCGGTACCCGGCGTAATGTGCCGCCGTTTGAATAAGGACTCCAGCGCCTGAATGAGGTAACGGCGATTATGCAGCCCGGTGGCTTCATCATGGTTAGCCAGATATTCCAGACGGGCCTGGTATTGTTTGCTTTCTGTAATGTCGACCAGGATACCTTCCAATAGCATGGCCCGATTCTTGCCATTGCGGCGGGAGATGCGCAGCGAGAGACGGGCCCAGAAGGTTGTTCCGTCCTTGTGTCGCATCTCGACATCACTGCGCACCCCTTCCTTGGCCGAGCTGAACAGCTTGGCCAACAGATCATCCCGATCCTTGCCATTGACATACAACGCATGGGTGGTACGGCCGACCGTAGTGGCCATGGTCTGGATATCGTCATAACCAAACATGCGACAAAAAGCAGGATTTGCCGCCAACAACTGTCCTTCCAACGTCGAGGTAAAGAGCCCCTCATTGGCACTGTGGTACAGCTCGAAATAACGCTTCAACCCTTCCGAAGCTTGGCGTTTAGCCCGCATCCGCCCTTTCTTTTCCAGATAGGTCCGATAGGCCAGCGAGAAGCAGAGTAGAAATGCGGCCATGGCTGAAAATAACGACAGCAGATATTCACTGATCCATTCATCGCGGAGCCAGGTGTACCGGGTGGCAAACAGGCTCAGGCAACCGAGCATGAAACCAAACCAGGAGTAGCAATACAGGCGCTGCAGCCAGGTACCTCGCCTGAGGAAATAAATACAGAAACTAGCCGCCAACAGGGTCACCAGCAGATAACTGCCGAACGTGATATACACGCTCCAGACGAGCGGCAACAACCAGACCGCCAGTATCACGGCCGCTACCACCATCAGGATCAAACGACAGGTACGGCGCAGGCGAGGTGGCAACCAGATCCGGAACATATCCAGCGACGAGAGGATAAGCCCCATCAGCAACATGTTACCGGTGGTCAACAATAAGCGCAGCTCATCCAACCAATCAGGGATCACTTCATAGAGGGTGGCGTAGCCTTTGACGATCCAGGTGGTCGCCACCAGACTCAAAGCAAAGAGTGCGTAATAAATAAAGCGACGTTCGCGAATAAAGGCGTACATCAGCAGGGCATACAGCCCCACGAGAATGAAGGCGCCACTCACCAATCCCATCTGTAACTTGCCTACCGCTTGCTGGTTGGCATAAAAGCGAATGTCTTGCAGAGTCACCGGAAACTGCATGAAGGAATCGGATTGGGCATGCATATAAATGGCATACCCTTCACCCACATCCAGTGTCAGGGGCAGCGTGAAGGCTTTGGAAGGATAGGGTTTTGCGGTGACACCGCGATCAACGCCGGTATTCCAAACCCGCTGCAGCCGTCCATTCTTTACTAAATAGATATCGAGGATATCCAGCATGGAATGCTGAATATCCATCATCAAATATTGCAACTCGCCGGAGCGGTTATGGACCGCGACTCGGAACCAATAGGAGCGGTTATCCAGACCAAATGCCGGATAATCTGCCGCCGTCACTTGCCAACCTTGCAGTTGTGCAACTTCCCAGGGCCAGCGCAGTTGAGGAGCCGCCTGCAGATATTCCAACTGCTGACTGATATCACTGTTGGTATGGCGATCCTTGATCTCGATGACATGGATAGCCCAGGCCTGACCTATCGAAAGCAGGAAAAAAACGAATGCGGTAATGACTCTCACGGTAACCAGAATGCGTTGATGAATAACGGATGTTGTTAAATATCAGAGCTCAGCGCGATACACAATAAAAAAGGGAGGCTAATGCCTCCCCGTTTTAGCGTTTCCGCTTAGGCCAGCGCTGCCTTGGCTTTTTCAACCAGTGCAGTGAAAGTACCCTTATCGTGAACAGCGATATCCGCCAGGATCTTGCGATCGATCTCGATAGAGGCCTTCTTCAGACCGTTGATGAAGCGGCTATAAGACAGACCGTTCTGACGTGAAGCGGCGTTAATACGCGCGATCCACAGCTGACGGAACTGACGCTTCTTCTGACGACGGTCACGATAAGCATATTGGCCAGCCTTGGTTACCGCTTGTACCGCTACGCGGTAGACACGGGAACGGGCACCGTAGTAGCCCTTGGCTGCTTTCATTACTTTCTTGTGACGAGCACGAGCAGTCACACCACGTTTAACTCTTGGCATTTGTCAATCCTTCCTTACGCGTATGGCAGCATGTTAACAACACGCAAGGTATCACTCTTGTGAACCATGCTCATTGCACGCAAGTGACGCTTACGCTTGGTGCTCTTTTTGGTCAGGATGTGACGCTTGTTGGCTTGCTTACGCTTAAAACCGTTGGCGGTTTTCTTAAAGCGCTTCCAAGCTCCCTTATTGTTTTTCAACTTTGGCATAAAAACTCCGCATTGTGTTTGCCAATTGTATAATCAGGCGAATAAAAACCCGCGGACATAAAGCCCGCTGGGTTCTATTACTTGATGAGCCTAATTACTTCTTTTTCGGCGCCAGCATCATGACGGCTTGGCGACCTTCCACGCGAGGGAAGGACTCCACAACGGCCAACTCTTCCAGATCGCTTTTTACACGTTCCAAAACGTTCATACCGAGGTCTTGATGCGCCATTTCACGACCGCGGAAGCGGAGCGTGACTTTGGCCTTGTCGCCATCTTCCAGAAAACGAATCAGGTTGCGCAGTTTTACCTGATAGTCGCCTTCATCAGTTCCAGGACGGAATTTAATTTCCTTAATCTGGACCTGTTTTTGCTTCTTCTTCTGTTCTTTCTGAGACTTACTCTTCTCATACAGGAACTTACCGAAGTCCATAATCCGGCACACTGGTGGCTCAGCATTTGGACTGATCTCTACCAGATCCACGCCCGCTTTTATGGCACGATCCAAAGCCTCTTCGATTGGCACAACACCGATGGGTTCACCATCTAGGTCAACGAGACGTACTTCTTTGCAACGGATCTCACCATTCATGCGGGTGCGGGGCGGTTGCTTGCCCGTTTTTTTAGCGCCGTTTATAGCTTATTCCTCCACTGTCTTTTGACCGCGAGACGCAATCTCTTGTTGCAAGGCGGCGATCAACGCATCTACCTTGAACTTTCCTAGATCGGTCCCTTTACGAGTACGCACTGCTATTTCGCCTGCTTCGACTTCTTTGTCGCCACAGACAAGCATAAATGGTACCCGCTTCAAGGTGTGCTCGCGGATTTTAAAGCCAATCTTCTCATTTCTCAAGTCCGCTTTCGCTCGGATACCGGCTTGAGAGAGAAGTTTGACCACCTGTTTGGCATAATCAGCCTGATTATCGGTGATATTCATCACCACAGCCTGTACTGGAGAAAGCCATGTCGGGAAGAAACCTGCAAACTCCTCGGTCAAAATACCGATGAAGCGTTCCAGCGAGCCCAGAATGGCGCGGTGGATCATAACAGGAACATGGCGGTCATTGTCTTCGCCCACATAAGTGGCGCCCAGACGGCCCGGTAAGGCAAAGTCGAGCTGGATGGTACCACATTGCCATGCGCGGTCGAGACAATCATGCAAGGTAAATTCAATTTTCGGACCGTAGAAGGCGCCTTCACCCGGTTGTAACTGATATTCCAGGCCATTGGCCTGCAATGCAGCTTCCAAACCATGCTCCGCTTTATCCCACATCTCATCACTACCAATCCGTTTTTCAGGACGAGTCGAGAGCTTGACGGCGATATTCTGGAAGCCGAAGGTGCTGTAAGTGTCATAGACCATCTTGATACAGCCACTCACTTCCGACTGGATTTGGTCCTCGGCACAGAAAATATGGGCATCATCCTGGGTAAAGCCGCGAACCCGCATCAAGCCATGTAGCGAGCCGGAAGGCTCATTGCGGTGGCAGCTACCAAATTCGGCCATCCGCAGGGGCAGATCACGGTAGGACTTGAGTCCTTGATTGAAGATCTGGACATGCCCTGGACAGTTCATCGGCTTGATGGCGTACTCGCGATTTTCCGAGCTGGTGGTAAACATCGCATCCGCGTATTTATCCCAGTGTCCGGAACGCTCCCACAGTACCCGATCCATCATGAACGGACCTTTCACTTCCTGATAGTCGTATTCAGTCAGCTTTTCACGAATGAAGGTTTCTAATTCGCGGAAGATGGTCCAGCCATCATGGTGCCAGAACACCATGCCAGGAGCCTCCTCCTGCATATGATAGAGGTCCAGTTGCTTGCCAATTTTGCGGTGATCACGTTTGGCTGCTTCTTCCAGACGTTGCAGATAGGCACCCAGTTGCTTTTTATCCGCCCAAGCAGTGCCGTAAATACGCTGCAACATCTTGTTCTTCGAATCCCCGCGCCAATAAGCACCGGA
Source organism: Pseudaeromonas pectinilytica (assembly GCF_054780855.1). NCBI lineage: Bacteria > Pseudomonadati > Pseudomonadota > Gammaproteobacteria > Aeromonadales > Aeromonadaceae > Pseudaeromonas > Pseudaeromonas pectinilytica. Next base: position 10,144 of record NZ_BAAGVN010000356.1, on the reverse strand, counting down.
GATTTTTTGCAATTTGAAGTGGTGGCAAAAGCGCATATTGGGAACATGCGGACCACGGCACATATCGATATATTCTTCGTGATGATAGAGGCCTGGCTTGTCATCCTTGGCAATATTCTCATCCAGAATGGCAACCTTGTAACTCTCCCCACGGCTTGCGAAAACGTCACGAGCTTCCTGCCAACTCACCGTTTTCTTGATCACGGCGTAATCTTTTTGTGCCAGCTCCAGCATACGAGCTTCCAGCACCTGCAGATCTTCTTCGGTCAATGCCCGATCCAAGTCCACATCGTAATAGAAGCCGTTGTCGATCACCGGACCGATCGCCATCCGCGTTTCCGGCCACAGCTGTTTGATGGCATGACCTAAGAGATGCGCGCAGGAGTGACGAAGAATCTCGAGACCCTCTTCGTCCTTGGTGGTGATGATTGACAGCGCGGCGTCTTGTTCAATCAATTCACAGGCATCGACCAGTTCACCGTTGATACGACCGGCAATACAGGCTTTGGCCAGACCAGGACCGATAGAGGCCGCGACATCCATGACGGTGACCGCTTGATCAAAGTGACGTTGGCTACCATCAGGGAGAGTAATAACAGGCATGATTCATTCCTTGTACAGTGGTGACACCTACCAAGTGCCACTTGTTAGTGCATTGAATTCTTTATCAAGAGAATTTACCGACAATGTCCGCTACTTTCGGACATATGAAGCGCGAGTCTAATGAAAACCTGAATCTCAGGCAATCAGTTCAGCACCAGAATAGCGCGATCAATTACCATCCAAATCCAGCACTCAGAGTCTTGCCATCTATACTTGGGATATCCGTGTTGGATACTGGGGTATGACTATGTGGCATGGGATAGCAGCGCAACTCTCTGCGGCACTCGGACATCGCTACAACATCCTCGAGCACGAGGCCTTGAGTATTACTCCGGAGGAGCGCCACTTCCGCATCAGTGATGGCCAACAACCGCTATTCATTAAACTGGCGCCTCGCAACCAGCTAGAGCGGATGACGGTGGGGCTACGCAATCTGTCAGCCCTGAAGTTGTATGACAAGGTCTATTTCCCCTCGCCAGTTTGTTGCGGTATCGCTGGCGACCAGAGCTTTATGGCTCAGGAATATCTTGTTTTGCAGGCAACAGATGCCTCACCGCATTGGTTTTCTCTCGGGGCGGCCCTGGCGCGATTGCATCGTAGTGACGAACAGGCCATGTACGGCTGGGAGGAAGATACCTACTTGAGCACCACGCTGCAGCCCAATCGCTGGCACAAACAATGGTCGTCGTTTTTCGCCGAACAACGGATTGGCTGGCAGTTGCAACTGTTACGAGAGCAGAACAAGCTGGATCCGGAAATTGATATCGAAGGCGTCATCGACACGGTTCGCCGCCTGCTGATCCATCACACGCCGAAGCCCAGTCCGCTACACGGTGATTTATGGCGTGGCAACTGTGGCTTTACCCAACAACACGGGGTGCTGTTTTCACCCGCTTGCTATTTTGGCGATCGAGAAACAGATATAGCTCTGACGGAGCTGTTTACCCGATTCCCGGACGGATTCTATGGCGGTTACCAGAGTATCTGGCCACTGGATCCGGGCTATGAGCAGCGCCGCCCACTCTACAATCTGTACCATCAGTTAAACCAGTTTCTGGTCTCAGGAGAAGGCTATCGACGCAGCGCAGAAACAGCACTGATGCAGTTGCTGGCAACCTGATGTGGAGGATCAAGATGGAAATGCAATCAGCATCTCATCTTGGCATCGGGTAATCGATCACGATGACAAGGAGCGTTTCGTTGTTCCGGCCAAGAGCCTGGAGGTTATATGCGCGATTACACCACTAAAACTATCGTCTGCCCCCATTGCGGACACCATACCACGGTCGAACTTGATGCCAGTCAAGGCGATCAGGAATTCTACGAGGATTGCCTGGCTTGCTGTAACCCCATCCATCTGCGCTTGCACCGCGATGAACAGCACGACCGGTTGCAGTTATATGTGGATGCCGATGACGAGCAGATATTCTAACGCGCCATCGCATTCGGACTGACTCAAGCGATGACGTGGCTGCACCGCAGGCAAATGGGGTATGATGACGCCCCATTTTTCGTTGAGGTGTACCATGAAATATTTGGCCTGTTGTGACAAGGTGCGTGAAGCTTATAGCCAAATCGGGGGTGGCGATCTCGGATATATTGATAAAGCGATCACCGCAGCCATCCGCGCACTAGACGAGATTGCGGCGGATGACTCATTGCCCGAGCAGACTCGTAACAAGGCAGCTTATGCCGCTGCCAATTTATTGATGAGCGACTATAACGACGATTAAAGGCTACAAATCCGTATTCTTGCTCCTGTTTCTTAGCTTCGTTCGCGTCATAGGGTTATCCAGATGACGCTTTTTTGTGTTCCGAGAGGTTTTTTGTGCAACGTTTTTTCAGTGAGAGTCGTCACCTGCTGCGACTCGCCTCTCCCATTCTGGTCGCGCAAGTCGCACAAACGGCCATGACGCTGGTGGATACCATCATGGCCGGTCAAGTCAGTGCAACCGATTTGGCCGCCGTTTCTGTCGCCAGTAGCTTCTGGCTGCCGATCATCCTGTTTGTGCAGGGCATCATCATGGCGCTGACGCCGATCGTGGCCCAGCTCAATGGTGCGCAGCGGCAAAAGGATATTCCCGGCGCCGTGTTTCAGGGCTGTTGGGTTGGCGCTCTGGCCATTATTCCAACCATGCTGCTGCTCTATTTCAGTCCGTTGCTATTGCATTTCATGGATGTAGAGCCTGCACTCGCCGCCAAAACCACCGGCTTCCTGCATGCCATCTTGTGGGGTATCCCCGCCTACGTGTTCTATCAGTTACTGCGTAATTACACAGAAGGTTTATCCCATACTCTGCCCACCATGTTTATCGGCTTCATCGGTTTAATGATCAATATCCCGGCGAATTACATCTTTATTCATGGCAAGTTCGGGATGCCGGCTCTGGGCGGTGTAGGCTGCGGCGTGGCATCCGCTCTCGTCTTCTGGGCCATGGCGATCGCCATGTTCTGTTATGTACGTTATGCCCACATCTACCGTCAGTGCCGGTTGTTTACACACTGGGTCCAGCCTGATTGGCAACAAATCTATCGGATCGTCAAACTCGGTTTCCCGATTGCTTTGGCCCTATTCTGTGAAGTGACCCTGTTCACCATAGTTGCACTGCTATTGTCACCTCTGGGCTCAGAGATTGTCGCCAGCCATCAGGTAGCATTGAATTTCTCCTCCCTGATCTTCATGCTGCCGCTCTCCCTCGGTTTTGCGGTGACCATCCGCGTCGGTCACTCCATTGGCGAGAAAGATCCTAATCAGGCACGCATTGCCACCCTGACCGGTTTAGGTGTCGGCCTCATGCTGGCCTTATTTACCGCCCTGTTCACCGTCCTGGGTCGGGAGTGGATTGCCAGCCAATATAGTCAGGATCTTGCGGTGATTGCCTTGGCTTCACAGCTCATGATCTTTGCCGCCATCTATCAAATCTCGGATACCATCCAGGTGGTCTCCTCCGGCGCACTGCGTGGTTATAAGGATACCAAGGTGATTTTCTTCATCACTATGGTGGCCTATTGGGGTTTAGGCCTCCCCACCGGGGTGATTTTGGGCTTAACCGACTGGATTTGCCCCAAAATGGGGCCAATGGGGTTCTGGATCGGCTTCATCGTGGGCCTAACTAGTGCAGCCCTGCTTTTAGGGATTCGATTGAGGGTTATTTTCCGTCGTTTTGCCATCTAAAACTGCATACCCACATCTTAAAAAAGGGAATAAATGGTTTTATTCCCTTTTTGCTTTGCATATTCATCCAACCACAGTCAGATGATGCATATCCCATATTTAATGCCAGATAAGTGTCAAATTCACAGAATAAATAATATGAAAGATGTCATTTATCTATTGAAAGAATCGGTAGTCGCAAAATGCCCTAGGTGCAAGCCACAATGTGAACCTGGTCAAATTATCGCCTATCGGTAGTTGGGTTCTGCATAATCAGTCAAAGCACCCTTGTGGTGCATTTTTCTTTTAAATCAGCTACTTGCAACATTTTTGCCCACGTTCTACAGTAAACATAGGCAAATAATCGGGCCAAGCCCCGGGAAGGCATGTATGCATAAGGGAACAGCATCAACTTTGGCGTTATCACGTCAGGCGCTGGACATCATCAGCAAAAAACAACTCACTCATGAAGAAGCCAGCTGGCTTAACGACCAAACCATCTCGGGCTTCCGCAACCACATCAACCCGGGATTTCTCGAATACCGCAAGTCCGTTACCGCTGGTGGCCAGTTTGCCGCCATCGAATGGCGCGCCTCGGGTCCGAATACCCTGGTCGACACCGCAGGTCGCGAATATATCGATTGCTTAGGCGGCTTCGGCATTTTCAACGTAGGTCACCGTCATCCCAAAGTTGTGGCTGCCGTCGAACAGCAGCTGGCCAAACAACCTCTCCACAGTCAGGAACTCCTCGATCCACTACGCGCCCTGCTAGCCAAGATGCTGGCCGGTATTGCCCCAGGCGATCTGGAGTATTGTTTCTTCGGCAACAGTGGTACTGAATCGGTCGAAGCGGCGATCAAACTGGCCAAGGCCTACCAATCACCTCATGGCAAGACCGCATTCGTCGCCACCAATGGTGGATTCCATGGCAAGAGCCTGGGTGCCTTGTCTGCCACTTCCAAAGCGGTATTCCGCAAGCCTTTTGCCCCCTTGGTACCTGGCTTCCGGCATGTCCCTTTCGGAGATCTGGAGGCCATGCGCGATACCCTGTACGCCTGCCAGAATGCAGGGGATGGCGTTGCCGCTGTCATTGTGGAACCGATCCAAGGCGAAGGGGGTGTCATCATCCCACCGGCTGATTATCTGCCTGGATTGCGCAAACTCTGTGATGAAGTCGGTGCCCTACTGATTATTGATGAAGTGCAAACCGGCATGGGCCGTACCGGCAAGATGTTCGCCTGCGAGCACAGCGGTGTGGTGCCGGACATACTCTGTCTGGCCAAAGCCCTCGGTGGCGGCGTGATGCCGATTTCGGCAACCCTGGCCAGTGAAAAGGTCTTCTCGGTGCTGTTTGATAACCCCTTCTTACACACCACCACCTTTGGCGGTAATCCGATGGCCTGCGCGGCCGGGATTGCCACCATTAACGTGCTGCTAGAAGAGGCCCTGCCGGAACAAGCTGAGCGCGTCGGTAGCTACCTGTTACAAGGTTTGCAGGAGTTGGCCGAAGATTTCACCGATCTCATCGTCACAGTGCGTGGCCAAGGTATGCTGCAAGCCATCGAGTTTGCCCACAATCAGTTGGGCTACAGCTTCGCCAAGGCGATGTTTGATGCCGGTGTCCTGGTGGCAGGAACCCTGATCAATGCCAAGACCGTCCGTATCGAGCCGCCGTTAACCTTTACCGAGGCATTGGCCGACAAAGTCCTGATCATTGCCGAACAGGTTTTACTCCAGTTACGCGAAAAAAAAGCGGCCGCCCCGAGCAACGTCGGTGAAAAGGTCACCAGCTGACGATGGGCCTTCGCTCTGTCCATGCTCACCAAGCCCCGGTCTCGGGGCTTTTTCTTGCCGATTTGCGGCAAAATATTCACCCAGGTGTCAGCAAAACAGCAGCAATTGATTAGGAAAAAAGCAAACGCACTCACAGACTTGCAAAACTTGGCTCCGGTACTTGCCAGCATCCTCGTTCACCGTTAATATGCGGCCCACTCAAGCGGCATTGCCCTTGAATGTGTGCGTCCTTAGCTCAGCTGGTTAGAGCACCACCTTGACATGGTGGGGGTCGGTGGTTCGAGTCCACTAGGACGCACCAAATTCACAAAAATCCCGCTTCCGAGCGGGATTTTTGTTTTCTGCCTTCTGGAAAGCCGTGGCTGACATCCACTGGTAGCTAGTCTCGTGCCGGTTGCCCCCTGGGCGTGGTTGTCACCCAACGTCTCGTCGCATCCTAGCCTCTCATATCACCTTGGCGGCCAGCCATTGCGATTCAACCACGGTGCCTTGTTGATGACCGAGGGCCTAGCCACTAGGTTGGCCATCTAGACATCCCATAGTCGAATTTCAGATAACCATTACCGGATTAATTCGTTCTCAAGATAAAAAGCCGACGTAAGGTGAAGGGAGGTGTTCAAAACAAGGAGTAGCGTCATGAAAGCACTGATTGTCGGGGGAGATCGCATCGAGAGTATTGTCCGAACACTCCATGCCGCAGGCATAGAGCGCTTCGATCACTGGAGCGGCCGCAAGTCGGGGGAACAGCACCAGGAGGTGCCGCGCGATACCACGCTAGTGGTGATGCTGATCGATCAAGTCGGCCATACCTTCGCCGGTAAAGTGCGGCATATCGCCGATGCCCAAGGCTTACCCATTATCTACAGTCCACGCAGTCGCTCCCGCCTGACAAACCAGTTGTTGCAGGTCAAACAACGCATCGCCTTGTGCTGATGGCCGAGGGATCATGACGGCTGCAATCTCCCTGCTTCCGCTGTGTGCTCGGGATCTTCAAGGCTCCAGCCAGCTGAACATAGAGCCGAGTGAATGCCGCTCTCCTCGGTGCAGAAGGAGAGCGGCGCATACAGGCATTCGCTGAGTTTTTGGCAATGGCTCAGGACCCAGGCAGCCTCCGCCGTAGCGTAGGTACACCACTCTGATTGACCAAAATTTATGAATAGACCCTCCAATCATTCAAAAAAATTGAATTTCGTCGTCAAACCTCATTGATCTCGAACCTATGGTTCAGGGCTAAGATGAGCTCATCCATTACAGGGGGGCACAAGATGCTGCAACTTCGAAAATCTAGCGAGCGCGGATATGCCGATCATGGCTGGCTCAAGAGCTATCACTCCTTCTCTTTTGCTGGCTACTACGATCCCGCACACAGCGGCTGGGGCAATCTGCTGGTGATCAATGAAGATCAGATAGCACCCGGCACCGGCTTCGGTCAGCACGGCCATCGCAACATGGAAATCATCAGCTACGTATTGAGTGGTGAGCTCGCCCATCAAGACAGCATGGGCAATATCAAAGCGATCCCTCCGGGCGATGTGCAACGCATGAGCGCAGGCAGTGGTGTCACCCATAGCGAGTTTAACCATGCTGCCGGACAGACCACGCATTTTCTGCAGATCTGGATTGAACCGAACCAGATAGGCATCCCTCCGAGCTATGCGCAAAAGAGTATCCCGGCGGCGGACAAGCGCGGTGCATTGCGCCTGGTTGCCTCACCGGACGGTGCGCACGACTCGGTCGTGATCCATGCCGATGCGGCCCTCTACGCCGGACTCTTTGATGACGATGAACAAGCCACGCTGACTCTCAACCCGCAGCGCAAGGCGTACGTCCATCTGATCCGGGGAGCTCTGGAGGTGAATGGTGTACGTATTACCGCGGGTGATGCCATCAAACTCGAGGCTGAAACCCAAATTGTTTTAACCCATGGCGTTGACGCCGAAGTCCTGGTCTTTGATTTGACCGCCTGATTATTTAATTTACCCACTAAGGATATTCCCATGTTCAATGCTCAACTGAATGCTCTGCAACATCCCTTGACGCTGATCGGCCGCTGGTTACTGGCGCTGTTGTTCCTGCCGGCCGGCATCAGCAAATTGACGGGCTTTGCTGGCACCGTCGGTTACATTGCCTCAGCAGGTTTGCCATTCCCGACCCTGGGCGCACTAGTCGCAATTGCAGTGGAAATAGGCGCCGGCCTGGCGTTAATCGTCGGATTCCAGACACGGATTGCCGCCCTGATCCTGGCGTTGTTTACCCTGGTGGCGTCGTTCTTCTTTCACCCCTACTGGGCGGTGCCTGCCGATCAACAGTTCATCACCCAACTGCTGTTCTTCAAGAACATTGCCGTGGTCGGTGGCCTGTTGACACTAACTGCCTGGGGTGCTGGAGCATGGAGTCTGGATGCCCGTCGCAAGGGGTAAGCCGCTCGCGAGGTGGCAGCTTGTCGAGCTGCCACCTTTGCGTGCATGATGGATTCCCCCAAGATGCTGGATGCTCCTGATGCCAACCCCTCGTGATGTTCTTACCCCCGGCGCACTCACCATGCTGCAACTGATCGCCGACTGTGGCAGTTTTGCCGCCGCCGCACGAGCCAGCCACATGGTACCCAGTGCCCTCACCTATCGCGTTCGACAACTGGAGGATGCCCTGGATGTGTTGCTCTTCGACCGCAGCAGCCGACAGGCCAAACTCACCGCCGCCGGTGCTGAGTTGTTGCGCGAAGGCGCCCGGGTGCTCAACGAGATTGATGCCATTGCCAACCGGGTCAAACGAGTGGCAACCGGCTGGGAATCCCAGTTCACCATCGCCGTCGACAGTATTATTGACCGCTCGGCGGTGATGGAACTCTGTGATGCCTTTTTACATCTGAACCCACCGACCCGGCTGAAACTGCGCGCAGAAACGCTATCTGGAACTTTGGAAGCCCTGACCTCCGGACAAGCGGATCTGGCCCTTGGCGTCGTGATGGATGACAACACCAAACCCGGGCTGCTGCGCGAACCCTTGGGTACCATCAATTTTGTGTTTTCGGTCGCCCCGCACCATCCTCTGGCCCGGGTGCCCGAGCCATTGACCGACCCGGTGATCCGCCAGCATCGTGCGGTCGCCATTGCCGATTCGGTGCGCCAAGGCACGACACTGAGCATAGGCCTACTGGCCGGTCAGGATGTTTTCACCGTGGCCGACATGTCCAGCAAACTGGACGCCCAGATCCGCGGACTCGGGGTCGGCTTTTTGCCCAGCCATCTGGCACAACCCTATATCGATACCGGACGGCTGGTCACTAAAACCGTCGAGCGAGCCGAACAGCAGATCCTGTCCAGCTATGCCTGGCGCAAAGGCAGCAAGAGCGGACAAGGGCGGGCACTGCAATGGTGGCTGACCCAACTGCAAGCAGCGACGACACGCAGTGCCTTATTGGGAGAACGTCGCCGCCTACGCTAAATGGCCGCCTGGAGATCCTCGTCTGACATGGGGTTCATGGCTGAAATAAAGACGGGTAAACGGACGAGCTCGCCGTGGTGAGCACTGCAACAAAAAGGCCCTGAACCAGAGGTTCAGGGCCTTTTCTCTTTCGACGATCCGCGATTACTTGATCAGGAAGTCTTCCAGAGTTTTGCCTTGTTCTTCGATTGCACGGCGGATCACAACCGGCTGGCGGCCTTGGCCGGTCCAAGTGCGTTGTTCACCGTTGTCATCCTGGTAGCTGTATTTTGCCGGACGTGGGGCACGCTTGCTGGTGGCTTGAGCTTCAACAGGACCAGACACCAGTTCGGAGATGTCGATGCCGTCAGCTTGCATCAGCGCCATATATTCACTGATTTTACGAGCACGCTCTTCACGTTGCTTCTGCTCGCCTTCTTTTTGCGCACGCAATTCATCAACCACGGTCGTCAGTTTGGATAAACCTTCTTCCAGTTGTTCCAGAGTCAAATCACGAGCAGCCGCTTTCAAACTGCGAATATTCAACAACACTTTGATAAATTCAGACATAACAAAACCTTATTATTAAATGGTCACTTTCGGACTAAACTTTCGGACTAAAGAAGAATACCACAGCATACAGATGCTCATTCAAAGTTCATTCTAATTGCAAGTGCCGAGTTATTCTAGTCATGAGTTAATGATCTAACCTATTTTTACATCACAAATTGCCAAATCTTCTGAATCATCATGCAGCAAATAATATTAAAGAGCCATCCGAACCTTACGCTATCCCCTGATGAATTAACCACAGCACACTGCCGAACGTGACATGAAAGCGGATTGCCGCAATCGGCTTCAATATTGGTCACTATTTACGCCAACACATTGCTCCATGAGATGGTCTATTCCCATCGAAAAAAACAAGCCCCTCGCCGCCATAACAAAGTTAAGACGCCAAGAAAGACGAGACATAACAAGGACTATTACTTGACCCAGCAAAAAATTAATGAGCAAGCAGGAAATATTATTTTAAGCACTCAAGGCCCATGATGATTGGCCGATACAAACGCGCAGCAGTCCAGGGAGCAGGGCGGGATCGCACTTTGTTAATGAAATTTGAACAGGCAGATCGTCTGTGATCTAATCGCGTCTCCATGCAGGAGGCAC
>NZ_BAAGVN010000355.1:0-54898 GCF_054780855.1 Pseudaeromonas pectinilytica | reverse complement strand
GAGTAGGCAGAGAAAATCCAAGCAAAACAACACGTTAGACGGTGTTATTAATTCGCTTGCCGCTTAAGGTTCTGTACATGAGGTCGTATTATGTCCATTCCACAGTGATAACTGGCTCAGGTCCACGGTGCCGCTCAGGAACCTTTGGTTGGCGGTTGGCACGGTAATGGTCATGGCATCACCAACTTGGTGCTGGCCCTTCACACCACTGTCTGCCATACGGATGCCGTCGGGTAATTTAAGATCGGTGACATCCTTTACCTGATCGAGCAAGACCACTACATGTTGCAGCTTTAGCTCCAGACCTTCGATCAGATCGGCTCGGCGCAGTTGGTTGTTTTGATGAATTAAGACAGCCGTGATGAGCACAATTAATAACAGAGGGAACCAGAAGAGAACGTGGAATTTTTCCTGAATGGTCATATTAATCAGAATACGGTCTACCCAGCGAAATTTGACTTCTTTCATGATGCGCGGAATCCTAATGATGAAACTGCTTTCATCATACCGTGATGGCCTAAGAACCGAAGCCGGGAGGATCACAAAATGTCGGATAAAGCCGTGCGTATTCAGGTTTTTGGCCGGGTTCAGGGGGTAGGCTTTCGTTATTTCACCCGCCAACGGGCCATGGCGCTGGGATTGCGCGGCCGAGCGAGCAATCTGGCCGATGGTTCGGTGGAGGTTTTGGCGATCGGCGAAAGCTCTGATGTTGAGCAATTAATCCAGTGGCTGCGACAGGGTCCCCCTTCGGCGACGGTGGAGCGTATCGTAGTCAATCGACTCGATGCCCTACCACGAGGAGTGCAGGGCGATGAATTTCGCGCATATTGAACCTCGGCATCTGTTCATCCAGCGCTGCGACGAGCTTGGCGCCCTGACGGCCGCCGAGGTTTGGGATATGGAGTCGCTGCACCAATTCCGCGTGAGTCTGCGCGCCTGTCTTGCCTGGCAGCCATTGTGGCAAATTACCGCCTTGCCCGCGGATCTGGGTCGCCAGACAAAACAGTGGCGTTGTTTACTCAAAAGCGTGAGTCGGCAACGTAACCACGATGTCTTTGCGGCGTATTTACAGACCCTCCCGCACTCACGGGCTCTGTGCAAACGGTTAGCATCACAGACCCGAGCTCCGCGAAAACCACCCGAGCCACAGTTGCTGACTATGCTGCAGGGGTTGCAGCAGACGCTAGTGACGTGGCAGCAATGGATGACGCCGTTGCTCTTTCAACAACAACTGGTTGTGGTGCGGGCGCTGTATGTTGAGAGCATCCGTCAGTCCCTGCAGCAAGGGCGGCAGCCGTCACCGCGGAACCTGCATCAATTGCGCCTGGCAATTAAATCTTTGCGCTATCTGCTGGATCTGCTGGCGACCGTTTCTGCGGACTACCAAGTGCTGAGCGGCCATTGTCGGTGCTGGCAGGACAAGCTGGGGTACTTTGCAGACCTGAATGCGCTAACCCGTTGGCTCAAACATCAGCAGCAACCAAGATTGGCGGCGCTGGTGTGCGGGCGGCGGCAAGCGTTGGCCGAGATATTGTGGGCCGAGCGTGAGGATATCGAGCAGTTGCTAACCCGGGTGATGGCAACTCCTGTGCCCGAGTGTCCGCAGTTAGTGCGAGCATTCGGTTTGCAAGCCAGTGCCCAGAGGGTCTGAATCACGGCGCTGAATGGCTGAATGGTATGGGTATGGATCGAGAATAAAAAAACGGCCCGTAGGCCGTTCGAGATTATTCTGCTGCTCAGTTTACTTCACGCGCATACCCGGTTGGGCGCCGTCGTGAGGCTCGAGAATATAGAGCTCTTTGCCGCCAGGACCGGCGGCCAGCACCATGCCTTCGGACATGCCGAAGCGCATCTTGCGCGGCGCCAAATTGGCCACCATCACCGTCAATTTACCCACCAGCGTCGCCGGATCGTAGGCGGAGCGAATACCGGCAAACACCTGACGGGTTTCACCCCCGATATCCAGCTGCAACTTCAGCAACTTATCGGCATCGGCGACCAGTTCGGCATTCACAATGCGGGCGATACGCAGATCCAGTTTGGCAAAATCGTCATAGGCGATTTCCGGAGCAATCGGCTCGATTTCGGTCGTGTCCTTCCCCGGTGCGCTTTGGTGCTGGGACTTGCTGCCCTGGGTCTTGCTGGCCTCGGCAACCAGATCTTCCTTGGATGCGCTGACCATCTCTTCGATCTTCTTCGGATCGATGCGGCTGAATAACGCCTTGAACGGGGCGATTGAATGCGCCAACAACGGGGCATCAATTCCGTCCCAGCTCAGACTGGTTTGCAAGAAAGCGGCGCTACGCTCGGCCAGTTGTGGCAATACCGGCTGCAGGTAGGTCATCAGCACCCGGAACAGGTTCAGCGACACGGTACAAACTTCCTGCAACTCGACTTCACGGCCCTCTTGCTTGGCGATCACCCAAGGCGCTTTTTCATCCACATAGCGATTGGCGATATCTGCCAGCGCCATGATGTCACGAATGGCACGGCTGAATTCGCGAGCCTCGTAGGCTTCGGCGATGCGCTCCCGGGCGGCAACAAATTCGCTATACAAGGCTGGCTCGGTGTTGGTCGCTGCCAACTGGCCATCGAAGCGCTTGCTGATGAAGCCCGCAGTCCGCGAAGCCAGATTGACCAGCTTGTTGACCACATCGGCATTCACCCGGGCGACGAAGTCGTCCAGATTCAAATCCAGATCGTCAATTCGGCTGTTGAGCTTGGCGGCGTAGTAGTAACGCAGGTATTCCGGATCCAGATGTTGCAGATAGGTCCCTGCCTTGATGAAGGTGCCCTTGGACTTGGACATCTTGGCGCCATTCACCGTCACATAGCCATGGACGAATACATTGCTCGGTTTCCGGAAACCGGAACCTTCGAGCATCGCCGGCCAAAACAGGGTGTGGAAGTAGAGGATATCCTTGCCGATGAAGTGATACAGCTCGGCGTCGCTCTCTTTGCTCCAGAAGGCATCAAAGTCGAGCTCCGGACGCTTGGCGCACAGGTTCTTAAACGAACCCATGTAGCCGATGGGCGCATCCAGCCAGACATAAAAATACTTGCCTGGGGCATCGGGGATCTCGAAGCCGAAATAGGGCGCATCGCGGGTGATATCCCACTGCTGTAAGCCGGATTCGAACCACTCCTTGAGCTTGTTGGCCATCTCTTCTTGCAAGGCACCGGAGGTGGTCCAGTTCTGCAGCATGTCGGCAAACTGTGGCAAGTCGAAGAAGAAGTGCTCGGTCTCCTTCATCACGGGGGTTGCCCCGGAGACTGCGGATTTGGGGTTGATCAGTTCGGTGGGGCTATAGGTGGCACCACAGACATCGCAGTTATCGCCGTACTGATCGACCGCCTTGCACTTGGGACAGGTACCCTTGACGAAACGATCGGGCAGGAACATCGACTTTTCCGGATCAAACAGCTGGGAAATACCCCGGCTCTTGATATAGCCACCATCCCGCAGACGGGTATAGATGAGGCTCGCCAACTCGCGATTCTCATCGCTATGGGTGGAGTGATAATTGTCAAAGCTGATGCCAAAACCGGCAAAGTCCGCCTGATGCTCGGTGGATACCTCGGCAATCATCTGCTCCGGGGTGATCCCCAACTGCTGGGCCTTGAGCATGATCGGGGTGCCATGGGCATCATCGGCACAGATAAAATGGATGGTGTTGCCCCGCAACCGCTGGTAGCGCACCCAGATATCAGCCTGAATGTGTTCGAGCATGTGCCCGAGGTGGATAGAGCCGTTTGCATAAGGCAAGGCACAGGTAACCAGAATTTTACGAGCTGCGTTGGCCATAGTTCCTGTCTGTGTCGGGAAAATGAAGTGGAGCAACATGTTACCCGATGCAACGGCGATCTGCCTAGGCGCAATGCCATGGCAAGCGGCAATTGCCTCTGTTTCCATAACACTTTTCTTGTACACTCGGCCGAGATCCCGCGGGTCCGAACCAGGTTAGCCGCTCTATCAGACACTGCTGTGTTGTTGATGTGGGCGACCAATGGGATCCGTGCCGGGAATTGATTGTTTATGAGGAGATTACATGCAGGAAGTCCATCAGCTGCTGAGCCAATTTAAACCCGAAGGTTGGGCGCAAGATCTGGTCGCCGCCGGGTTTGTCACCGCCATCTCGCAACAGGATGAAATCTTGCACATCGCGTTGCGCGTTCCGTTCGCCGGTCACAGCTGGCTGGCGCAGCTCCAGGAGCAGTTGGAGGAAAAGCTGCGGCAACAGACGGGAGCCTCGTTGGTCACCTGGCACTGGCTGCAGGATGTGGCGACCATGGCACGGATGACCCCGGTTCCGGGAATTGCCGGGGTGAGAAATATCATTGCCGTCGCATCGGGCAAAGGTGGCGTTGGTAAATCGACGACTGCGGTGAATCTGGCATTGGCGCTACAGCACGAAGGCGCCCGGGTCGGGCTGCTGGATGCCGATATCTATGGTCCCTCCATCCCGGTGATGTTGGGCTGCCCGGATGAGCGGCCAGTTTCCCATGATGGCAAGTTTATGCAACCGGTTCAGGCCTATGGCATTGTCTGTAACAGTATCGGTTTTCTGGTTCCTGAAGGGGAGGCCGCGGTATGGCGCGGGCCCATGGCCAGCAAGGCACTGGCGCAGATCCTTCATGAGACCCGCTGGGGCGAGCTGGACTATCTAGTGGTGGATATGCCTCCGGGAACGGGCGACATCCAGCTGACGCTGGCACAACAGGTCCCGACCACTGCCGCTGTGATGATCACCACACCTCAGGATGTGGCGCTGATCGATGTGCGCAAAGGCATTGCCATGTTCAACAAAGTAACGGTTCCGGTGCTCGGCATCATCGAAAACATGAGCTATCACACCTGCAGCCACTGCGGCCATCAGGAGGCGATTTTTGGTTGTGGTGGCGGTCAGCAGCTGGCCTTACAACAGGGATTGCCGTTGTTGGCCGAGTTACCCTTGCATATTCAGGTTCGCGAGTGGATGGATGCCGGGCGCCCCCCGGTCGTGGCCGAGCCGGATAGTTCCCTGGCACTGAATTACCAGCGATTGGCGCGCAAAGTGGCAGCCATGCTCTACTTTGGCGGCAAGGCGATCCCGAGCACGATTTTGACCGTCAATGAAGGCTGAGAACGACCTGCCAAGAGGATGATTCTGCTTGGCGGGCAAATTTAGTATCATGCCGCCGTCCGTGGGCAATATCGCCGTAGTTGAGAATTTACACCATGTCTGAATCGCAACGTTCCTGTGTCATCATTGGGATCGCCGGGGCCTCGGCCTCCGGCAAGAGTCTGATCGCGCATACCATCTTTGAAGAGTTGGTGCAGGAGCAAGGCGAGGATCAAATCGGCGTCATCACGGAAGATTGTTACTACAAGGATCAGACCCATCTGTCCATGGAGGAGCGGGTCAAAACCAATTATGACCACCCCAGTGCGTTTGATCACAGCTTGCTGGCGCAGCATCTGACTTGCCTGCTCAAAGGGGAAGCCGTCGACATCCCCCGTTACTCCTACACCGAGCATACTCGCCTGACTGAGACCTCACGTTTCAGTCCGAAACGCATCATCATCTTGGAGGGGATCTTGTTACTCAATGAACCCCGGCTGCGCGAGCTGATGGATGTCAGCATCTTCATGGATACCCCGCTGGACATCTGCTTAATCCGGCGGCTGGTGCGGGATGTACAGGAGCGGGGCAGAACCATGGAGTCGGTGCTGAAACAGTACCAGAACACAGTTCGACCGATGTTTTTACAATTTATTGAGCCATCCAAACAGTATGCCGATGTGATAGTGCCCCGTGGTGGCCGCAATCGCATCGCCATCGATATGCTCAAAGCCCGTATCCTGCATATGTTGCAGGCATAAAAGCGCCACTTAATCACCAGGAGAAGGGAATGCGTCTTTGCGATAGTGATATCGAGAAATATCTGGCTGAGGGCAAGATCGTCATCGAGCCCATGCCGGGCCAGGATCGGATCAGCGGCGTCAGCGTCGATGTCTTACTCGGCAATGAGTTCCGGGTGTTTCAAGCTCATACCGCGGCCTTCATCGACTTGAGTGGTCCGAAAGAAGAGGTCGCGGATGCCATCAATCGGGTGATGAGTGACGAAATCATCATCCCTGACGGCGAAGCCTTTATTTTACATCCAGGTGAATTGGCCCTGGCCGTCACCCTGGAGTCGGTCACTCTGCCGCCCGATATCGTCGGTTGGCTGGATGGCCGCTCCTCGCTGGCCCGCTTAGGCTTGATGGTACACGTCACCGCCCATCGTATCGATCCGGGCTGGTCGGGGCGTATTGTGCTGGAATTTTACAACGGTGGCAGGCTGCCATTGGCATTACGGCCTAAGATGGTCATAGGCGCGCTCAATTTTGAACTGTTATCCGGGCCTGCAGCTCGCCCCTATAACAAACGTGCCAATGCCAAGTACAAGAGCCAACAAGGAGCTGTTGCCAGCCGTATCGGTCAGGATTAACGGCGTCTGACCTCATGTCGGCTGAAGAGCATCAAGCTGGGCTTGATGGATCCGGAGGCCCCATGAAAAAGGTACTGTACCTGCTGCTGACGCTGATCCTGGTCGCGTTGGCGGGAATGTTGACCCTGACGGCACTGATCAGCACCGATGACATCAAGCAGGCGCTGATCAGCCAGGTTAAGCAACAAACCGGACGCGAGTTATTCATCGATGGTCCGGTTTCCTGGTCATTTTATCCGTCACTCGGATTGTCCATCGAGCAAGTCCGCTTGCTCAATCCGGCTGGTTTTCCTGCTGAGCCAACCGTGGCGGTGGCGGATGGCCGTATTCGTGTGGCGCTGCTGCCACTCTTCTCCGGCCAGTTGATGATCGAGCAGCTAGCGCTGAACAAACCACAGATCCATCTGTTGCGCAGCGCGCAAGGGCACAGCAACCTGGATGATCTGCTGGCCCTGTCAACTGGCCCCGGCACACCGGCGGCCCCAGCCTCCGCGAAGGGCGCTGAGGGTTATCAGATCCAGTTGGCCGGGATCCGGATCGAGGATGCAGAGCTGACGCTGCAAGACCAGGCTACAGGACAAGAGTACAGCCTCTCGCATTTCACCCTGGAAACAGGTGCCTGGTCCGCTGATCAACCCGTGGCCATTGCCCTGGCTACCGACTGGCGCCTAGCGCAGATAACGGGCCATGTGGAGACCCAATTGCAGTTGCAACAGCAAGCCCAGGGCTCTCGATGGCTGGCGCGCGATTGGAAACTAAACATGCAGGTGATCCCGAGCGACGGGAAACAAGTACAGCTGATGAGCCAAGGAGATGCCCAGCTGGATCTGCGAACCGATGGTGGTTACGAGGTGGCGCTGCCCGGTTGGCAGCTGACCACCCAGCTCACATCCCCGGATCTAACCGGTAGTTGGAAAAGTCGGGGCGACCTGCGTGCACACTGGGATGATCACAATCCTCATCTCCTGCTGGAGAAATGGCAGCTCAGCGGCCAGCAAACAGGGCCCGCGATCCCCAAGTCGCTGGAGACGTTGGCAATGACGGGGGAGTGGCGTTATGAGCACAAGGCATCTCGGCTGAGCCTTGAGCGTGGTGCCGGGCAACTGGGGCCACTGCAGTGGCAAGGGACTCTCTCGGCATTATGGTCGCAGGTCCCCCAGGTGATGCTGGATCTCCAGCTACCGTTACTGGATCTGACCTGGTTTGACCGCCCATCGGCTGCTCAAGAGAGCAATAAGAGTTCCCAAACCCCCACTGAGCCTTCGCTGGCGTGGTTTAAGGGCATCAATGGTGAGGGGCGGCTCCGGATCGGACATCTTAAGGGAACCCGGCTTGATACCCGGGATTTGAACATGGCGCTTCAACTCGAGAAAGGGGTGTTGCGACTGACCGAATTTTCGACTCGCCTCTATCAAGGACGGGTAGCAGCGACCGGCATGCTGGATGGCACCATGATGCCAGCACGTTGGCAGTTAGCACCGAAGATCAACCAGCTACAGATCCAGCCGCTGCTCAAAGAGTGGCTGGGTAAGGAGCCCTTGTCAGGGGCCGCGACCGTGCAGGGTGTGGTCAACGGTGTTGGTCTACTCCCGGCGGCCATACGGCGAACCATCAGCGGCAAGTTGAGCGTGGCACTGGCCGATGGCTCCGTGAATGGCTATAACCTGGCCGCCAAACTACGCAGTGCCAAAGCCATGTTGCACGGAGAGACCTCCGCTCAGGAGGCGAAGAAAACCGACTTCTCGGCGTTGACCGCCGATGTGCAGTTGCAATCGGGTGTGGCATCCAGCAACAACATCAGCATGCAGTCGCCGTTATTACGTGTCCGGGGCCGGGGAAACACCCATCTGGTGCGGGAAAGCCTGGATTTCAAGCTGGATGTTTCCGTCGTGGCGACCAGCAAAGGGCAGGGTGGCAAGGGGTTGGAGAGCCTGGCTCACCTGACGATTCCACTCCGCATCAGCGGCACCTGGAGTGCCCCTGACTATGCTCTGGATATGGGGGGGCAACTGCGGCAGGGTCTGCAACAGCAGCTCAAGGGGATAGCGCCACAACGACTCCCTACGAAGTTAGGCGACCTTTTCAATTGAATTGGTGAACACCAAATGGTGGCCTCAATCTGGCCAACCGCTGACGGCTTGGAGGGCAGCTTGAAAGCCTGCGCTGCGCAGTTGCTCGGCTTGCTGGGGATCCATCACGAAGAAGGAGCCGACAAACGCCAGACTGTTGATGGAGATCCCATTCCAGGAGGCGCTATGCCGCGGCACCAGCAACAACCATTGCCGGGTCAGCAGCAGGTTATAGGCTAGACCCGGCCGCCAGGCGAGGGCCCGCAGAGCCTGCTGATAGCACTGGTAGAGGGTATCGGCCTGTTCGGTGCCCTGCAGTGGTGACCAGTAATGGTTGAAGCGCAGGGTTTGCAATCCCGGCTCCAACGGTAACGAGGCACGGCATTCGCCCAGAGTCCTGGGCACCCACTGCAGGTGTTTGTGCCGTTGGCTGGCTCCGGCGCTGGCACCACAGTTATAAAACACCAGGCCATCGGCTTCATCGAGCAACTGGGTTAACGCGATGAAATCCTGCTCGGTCAACATGTTTTCTTGCGGTTCGAAATCCCGGGTAATCAGCAGCAGGTGATTGGCGATCACCGGATATTTATTCAACAGGCAGACATGTGCGGGCGCCACATCGGCAACATACAGCTCGGCCTCGTAGGGCATAAATGGATCTGATTTCGGAGTGCGAGCCCCGGTCGGCTGTGGCTTATGCTTGAGCCCCGCGGCGATGCGCAGCACGTAGTGAATACCCTCCTCGATATGGTCATGAGTGGCGACCTCAATCGGGCTCATATGACGCGAATCGATAGCAAGGTGGGTGACTCGGGCCGCTTTTTCTAATAAAAACATAACGATTGACCTCTTTGCACAGGTTCCTGGCTGAAAATCACCTAAAATAGCCGTAGGAGTTTTCTCCATCCGGTGTTGCCTTGGCGTTCATGTCAGTTTCACTGACCTATAAAAATAAAGAACCCCGAGATCTGAATACATAACAAATGAGAAGGAAATATCTGCATGAAGCTGACAATCAAAGTGGGGATCGCATTTGCCATTCTCTGTGGACTCATGGCCCTGGGTGGGGGCTTCTCGTATTTCAATATGGCGAGAATCAACGATGCATTTACCTTTGTGGTCAAGGATATCAGTGCGTTGAGCGAAGATGCCAATTCCATTGGTCAGGAATTGCTTCGCATCAATAAAACCGCCACTGACATGATGTTTTCCGATACCAAACCGGAACTCGAGCAAGAGCGGCAACATTTCGACTCACAGTCTAAGGCGCTGAATGCACAATTGCAGGCATTACTCGACAAACTCAATGCCATGGAACAGCAAGGCGGCGAAGCCTCCCGCGCGGCACAGGCGCTGCAGGTTTCATTGCAGGCCATTATTCAAGGGGGAAATGATATTAGTCGGATCCGCTCGGAGGTGATGACCGAGGCTGCGCAGATCGATAAGATCAAAGCCGATTTCTTGACGAAAATCAGCTTTGCCAAGGTGGCGGTAGATCTAACATTCAAGCCGTATGCCGATGAAGATCCCTATATCTCGTCACTGACGAAACAGATGGTTTCTCAGATCGGCACAATGGAATACATGGTTAACGCCATCTTCAGCACTCAATCGCTCAAAGAGATGCAGGCTATTCAACGCAACTCAGTAGCCGTGTCGCAGATGATTCTGCAAAACAGTGAGGTGCTGCAGCAGGAAGTCCCGGCGACCAAGGACAATAGTGATTTCACCACCGGGATTGTCGCTCTCAAATCCAACGACGGGATGAAGCAGGGCGCCATCGCCCGTTATGTCGCCTTACAGGATAAGCGCGCACAACTGTTGGCCCGTGTCGAACAGATTTCTGCGACGGTAGAAACGGCAATGAAGCAGGTACAGTCGCTGCAGAAAGCCGCCAAAACTATCGGTGCCGAGGCATTTGCCAAAGCGAATGCCAGTATCAGCAGTACCACCATGAGCCTGATGTTGTCCTTGCTGTTCAGCCTGGTGTTTGCCGGTGTGGTCGGGTGGCGGCTATCCAGCACCATCAATGCACCTATGTCAGTGTTGCAGCGAATTTTGCGGCAACTGGCGACCGGGGATTTCACCCAGCGGGTCGAGGGCAAATTCAGTGGTGAGTTTGCCGAGTTGCAGCGTGATATCAATGCGGTGATCCATGAGTTCAACCACACCCTCACCATCGTCAAGCAGGGGGCGGCACAGACACGCAACACCGCCAACAAGAACCGGGAGTTTGCCAATACTCTTGCGGCCCAGGTGCAGGTGCAATCCGGCACCATGAATACCCTGGCCGCGACCGTGACCGAAATGGAACATGCCATCCAGGATGTGAACAACAATACCGAATCCAGCCTCAACATGGTGCTGTCGGTCGATGAGCAGGTCCAGGCGGGACGCAATCTGGTCTAAGAAAATAGCCGCTTGGTCTCATCTTTATTTGAGAATCTCCAACATAGCGAATCAGTCATCCAGCAGGTCTATGTCCAGAGTGAACACATTGGCGGCATTCTGGAAGTCATCTCCGGCATCTCGGAACAAACCAATTTACTGGCGTTGAACGCGGCGATTGAAGCCGCGCGTGCCGGTGAACATGGCCGCGGATTTGCGGTGGTGGCGGATGAGGTTCGCAATCTGGCCAGCCGGACCAACCAGAGCACGCAAGAGATCAATACCATGATCTCCGAATTGCAAAACAAGTCCTCAGGCGCCGTATCCAGCATGCGCGACAGTCTGCATCTGATGCAGGATGGCCGAGCCAAGATGGAGCAAGTGAATGGCTCCATTGGTCTGATAGCCGACCACATGCTGAATGTCAGAAATTCGGCGGAGCTGATCGCTACCGCAACCCGTGAGCAAACCATTGCCAGCCGCGAGATCAGTCGCAGCATCAATGAGATGTCCGAAGTGGTCGAACTTAGCAGCAAGACCATGCACGATATGGCCGGTCAGACCGAAGCCCTGGATCTTCTGTGTGAGCAACAAGAGAAAACCGTTCAGCAATTCAAGCTCGGGCGCGTGGACTAATAAGGTTCCAGATAGCAAAAAGGGGCTCATAACGAGCCCCTTTTTTGTCCCGGCAGAATAAGGCTCAGATCAGTTGTCGGGCGGCCTCAATTACGATCCGTACCGCCTGGCTCTCGGTGTGTTGCAAGGTTGCCGCATCCGGGATTTCCTGCTGTGTCCGGTTGACAATCACACCCGCGACCATGCCAGCCCGCAGACCTTGGCTGGCGCACATGGTCAGCAGGGTGGCAGATTCCATCTCGTAATTCATCACGCCCATGGCTTGCCATTCGGCCATGGAACCCTTGAAGCGGCTAACCACTCGGCCTGAATAGGTATCGTAGCGTTCCTGGCCCGGATAGAAGGTATCGGATGACGCTGTGACACCGACATGGACCTGCGCCTGCAACTGTTTCGCAGCCGCAACCAGCGCCGTGGTACAGGTAAAATCCGCCACCGCCGGAAACTCCATCGGTGCAAAATGCAACGAGGCGCCATCCAGCCGCACGGCAGCCGTTGTCACCAGCACATCACCCACGGCGATATGGGGTTGGATGGCTCCTGTGGTGCCTATGCGCAGAAAGGTCGAGACACCAAGCTGTGCCAGTTCTTCAACGGCGATCGAGGTGGAAGGGCCTCCGATACCGGTCGAGCAGACGACTACCGGCTTACCATCCAGCTCGGCCAACCAACTGGTAAATTCACGATGGCTGGCCAAAGGGCGCGGATTATCCATCAGCTCGGCTATTTTTTTGACCCGGTCCGGGTCTCCAGGGACGATAGCCAAAGTCGCGCCTTGTAAGTCCTGTTTCGCCAGTCCAAGGTGAAATACATCGACGGTTTTATTCATGGTAAGACTCCGATAGCAGATTGAATGACGGCATGTGGCTCTTCATGGCGGCCAGTCTAGACAGCGTTTTCAAGAAAAAGCGTGACGAAGATCAACCGAAAAATCGACTGCAGTACAGTAAAAAAATTCACGACCACGAAAAAATTCGCACCCGAGATCCGGGTATACGTTTGCCTGGGTTGGGAAAACGTATGCGACAGCATGATGCCTTCAGAGGGGGAGAGGGTGTGATAAGCAAGAAAGCTTTTGGATTTGTGAAGCGTATCGCTATTGGCTACTACACAATTTCACTGATGGCAGCTGGGAGATGCTGCGATCCATGGTGTGGCGGGCACTCTGATAGCAGACTTCCCGCTGTTTGAGTGCCGCCGTCCCGATATGACTCATGTCGCAGTCATTGCGATCACTGAGGTACTGCTCTTCAATGCGTCGCTGCAGATAGGACTCTTTGTCTTGCTGCAACTGCTGACAAGTCTGTTCCGCGCCTGCGGCTGAGGGGGGGATGGAGGTTTGCTGTAACACTTGCTTCTGCAAGCGTTCGCGTTCGGCCTCGGCAATCAAGGCTTGTTGGGCCGGAGTGAAGGCGGTGTTGACCTTGCCGAACTGTTGTTGGCTATCCGGTGGCGGCAACTGGCTGTAGTGAGCGACACCCTTGTCATCCACCCAGCGATACACTTCGGCAGCGTTCAAACTCTGCAGGCTACACCCCAGAGCGCACAAGGTTGTGATCAAGGTATTCCATCGCATAGCTAGCTCCATGTCCATGCGGATAACCAGCGATTCCGGCTGAGGTTTGATCGGGTCTGGCTGGTGAACCATTCAGAGTCCAGCATGATTTCTAGTGCAAAAAATGACAACCAGTTTTCTGCCTAGATGTGGACTGGTACAGAAATTGATTGTGGGGTGAGCACAAGCCCAGTGCTCAATGGATGGTTGCCAACCGTTGAGCACTGGGCTCGTAGCCCCGGTGATGCTTAGCTTTACGTTGATAACTACCCTTACCTTTTTTATTGGTTTCGACCCGGCAGCGAAATAGTGGGTCGTGCATCAAGGCGGCCAAGGCGTTATCGGCGATGGTGCCGCGGCTATGCTGGTAGCCAATGTTCTGTTTTTTCATCATCACTCCGTCATGATCTGAGTATTAAAATGGGGTGCAACTGCGGGTGAATGTCGATACATTCCCAACCGGTGCAGGATAGCGCGCTTCGCGAGTGCCTGCAGTAAGTATCAAGTCAATTAGCAAGAGGATAACCTGATGGCGGGATGGCAGACCCTGGACTCCAGACACCTTTTTTCCAACCCGTGGCTGGGTTTACGTCAGGATGAGGTCATAACCCCAGCCGGAACGCCCAGTCAGTATGTGGTGGTGGAGTTCAAAAATCGGGCGGTTGGCGTGGTACCGCTCACCGCCGATGGCCAGCTCATTCTGGTGCGGCAGACTCGCTATGCCATCGGCAATGTCAGCTCTCTGGAAATCCCCAAGGGCGGCTGTCCCCAAGGTGAGGCGTGGCATGACACCGCCAGTCGGGAATTAGCCGAGGAGACTGGTTATCGCGCCGGAAGCATCATGCCGCTGTTTGAGGGGGTACACCTTTCCAATTCGATCAGCAATGAAATCGGGGCCCTGTTTGTCGCCACTGAGCTGGAGCCCGGTGAGCAATCGTTGGAGGAGAGTGAAGATATCGAGGTCGAGATTTATCCGTTCGATGAGGCGCTGTCGATGGTATTAACCGGTCAGATCAGCGATGCCATGTCGGTGATGGGGATACTGTTACTCGCCCAGCGCCGTCAGCAATTCTCACTACCTGTCAGCTCGGAACAACCCGCGTAACGCTGTAGATGAGAATCGCCTGCGGCTATCCCTTGCTGATAGCCGTGCTCTAATGTTTGCCGATTTCGAGTTAATCGCCCGACCTTGAAATCTGGCGGCGGAGCGAGAAGTCGAACCTCGCAATCAGCCGGCGGGTTGCGGATAAAGTCTAATGCCGCATTGTATTGTTGATGCCGGATGAGCATGGCCTCCGCCAATACTGGCTGTTGTCGCAGCAGATAGCGTAGCAGCTGTGGATAACGAGCCGGGCGTTTGCGGTATCCCCAGGGTTGGGATAACAGTACCGTGATCTGTCGGGCGCCTCGTCGATATGCCTCGATGACGGGAATGGAATCGGCCACGCCACCATCGGTATGGGCCTCGCCGTGGAGTAGAACAAAATTTCGGTAGGCCACAGGCACCGAGCAGGAGGCTTTGGCAACCGTCATCATCGACTCCGGCTCAGCTAGGTGATAGCAAGGCGTGGCGTCTGCAACCCGGGTGGTCACTATGAGCAGGGGCGTGTTTCTGCGACTGAACTCAGCCACATCGAAGGGGTACTCCGCCAGGCTCACCGGCCATAACCAATCCAGATCCAGCCAATGGCCGCCGCCCAGGAAGCGGGGCAGGCTGATGAAAGGTTTTCGGCAGGAGACGTCGGTAATCACGCCATGGGTGCGACCGATTTGTCCGGACAGGTAGGCCGCCAGTGCAGTGGAACCGGCTGAGACCCCCAGACAGAGCGCAAACGGGTAATACTCAGCCCGACTCCAGGTATCGAGGACTCCGGCGGCAAAGATCCCGCGCATGGCGCCGCCTTCGACGATCAAGGCCGCAGAGCCGTCGCCAGAAATAGGGAGGACTGAGTTCACCAATCAATCCCTTGCTGAGCCTTGATCCCGGCATCAAACCCATGTTTCACATTTTTAACCTCGCTGACGGTATCGGCCAGCTCCAGCAGCGCCCGGTGACACCCCCGGCCGGTGATCACCACATGTTGCATCGCCGGACGATGGACCAGAGCGTCCAGCACCTCATCAAGATCCAGATAGTCATAGGCCACCATGTAGGTCAGTTCATCCAGCAACACCAACTGGATATCGGGATCCGCCAGCAAGCGCTTGGCCTCTTGCCAGACCGCCTGAGCCGCTTGCGTATCGGCTTGCCGATCCTGGGTTTCCCAGGTAAAGCCGGTGGCCATCACATGAAACTCCACCCCGGCCGAACTCAGCAGGTTGCGTTCTCCACAGGCCCAGTTGCCCTTGATAAATTGCACCACGGCCGCTTTGAGACCATGTCCCACCGCGCGACAGACGGTACCAAATCCGGAGGTACTCTTGCCCTTGCCATCACCGGTGATGACAATCAGCAGCCCCCGATCCTCCTGGGCTGCCGCAATCCGCGCATCGACCTGTTCTTTCAGCCGTTGTTGGCGGGCCTTGTGCCGCTCATCCCGCTGCTGTTCATTCACCATGATTCTGTCTCCAGTTGCTATGGAACAGCGATTCCAGCTTCGCCATATCCAGATGTTGTTCTACGCAATCAGCCAGACGCTCGATGGCATCCTGCTGCTGTTGCACATAAGAAACGGGGGTTGTCGCACTATGCCCCAGCCAGGCCATCAGAGCAGACAACGCCTGCGGTGCGTCGAATAAGCCGTGCAGGTAACAACCGGCAACCTGCCGATCGCCACTGATAGTACCGTCGGTCGAGCCATCACCATAGATCAGGAGTGGGGTCGAACCAGGGGCGACGCGGCTGCGGCCAACATGGATTTCATAGCCATGCACCGGCACGGTTTCGTTATGGAGCTGAAGTTGGCCGTGACGTTGGCATAATTGTTTATCCGGCATCAGCTCGGTGTCTATCGGCAGCAGCTCCAACCCGGCGCTTTCGCCGGGCACATCTTCGATGCCGAGCGGATCCTCGATACGCAGTCCCAGCATCTGATAGCCGCCACAGATACCGAACAGCTTGCCACCGTACCTGAGGTGACGGCGCAACATCGGCTGCCAGCCGTGTTCACGGAATAGCGCTAAATCAGCTCTTACGTTTTTGCTGCCGGGAAGGATCACCAAATCACAAGCCGGTAGAGGTTGATGCAGGGGGATGAACTGCAGATCGATATCCGGATGCAGGCGCAAGGCATCAAAGTCGGTATGGTTGCTGATCCGGGGCAATACCGGCACCACAATCCGGATCTGGCCCTCGTGCGTGGTTTGACGGGTGGCAATTGCATCTTCTGCGGCGATTTCCAGACCCTGCAGGTAGGGGATGACGCCAAGCACCGGCTTGCCGGTCTCTTGCTCCAGCCAGTCGAGGCCCGATTGCAATAACGCCAGCTCGCCGCGGAATTTATTGATGACAAACCCCTGTACCCGCGCACGCTCGGACTCCGAAAGCAGCGCTAGCGTGCCCACCAGTTGGGCAAATACACCGCCGCGATCAATATCAGCAATCAGGATCACCGGGCAATCGACCACTTCGGCAAATCCCATATTGGCAATATCTCCGGCTCGCAGGTTGATCTCGGCAGGACTACCCGCGCCTTCGACGATAATGCGCGCATACTGCTGCCGCAGCCGTTGGTGGGAATCCAGCACCGTCGCCATCGCGACCTGCTTGTAATCGTGATAGGCCTCGGCCTCCATGTTGCCGAGGGCGCGCCCCTGCAAGATCACCTGACAGCCGGTATCGGAGTTGGGTTTGAGCAAGACCGGGTTGAAATGAACACTCGGCGCCAGACCCGCGGCCAGGGCCTGCACCGCCTGGGCACGACCAATCTCGCCGCCATCGGCGGTTACCGCACTGTTCAGCGCCATATTCTGCGGTTTGAAGGGCGCCACGCTGTGGCCCTGACGGGCATAAATCCGGCACAGGGCCGTCACCAACAGGCTTTTACCGGCATCGGAGCTGGTACCTTGTACCATCAGCGTGGGTTGGGAGTCTGGTTGTTGCAACAAGATGCTTATACCTCGGCAGGAAGAGCAGCCAACTGGCGGATCTGAAGGGCGGGTTGACCCTCACCATGCCAAATATCCAACTGCGTTAGCGAGGCATAGGGGATATTCAGGCGCTGATAGAAATCTCCGCGCCGCCAATCAGCGTGGAGCAATTGAGCCAGGATCAGGCGAATAACGCCGCCGTGGGTAACCAACAATAGCGACTGCTGCTGACTCAGGGTCAAGACGCGCTCCCAAGCCTGAGAGATACGGGCATGAAAATCGCTCAGAGGTTCGGCCTCCGGCAGCGGAAAACGCAGCGGATCACTCCAGAAGCGCTCCAGTCTGGGCCACTCCGCGACCAGTTCGTCGTAGGGGATGCCATCCCAGCGTCCAAAATCCATCTCCGCTAGCTCAGGCCAAATCTCCAGCGGGAGGTTAAATTTTTGTGCCAACGGCTCGGCCACCTGGCGGCAACGGAGGCGAGGGGAGCAGAGTATGCGCTGCCAGGGCAGCTGCTGAGCCTCGAATAATGCACTGAACGCCTGCCATCCCTCAGTGGAGAGTGGCGGATCGCTACGCCCGTAGAGGGCCGGTGCGGCATCCAGACTGCCATGACGCAACAGTCCTATGTGGCGCTGTGTGATATCAGCCATACAGATCTCATCCTGATTGCGAACCTGTCGCTCTAACCTTTTAATGGCAGAGGAAGTCCAGCGGCGACGAAAAAGACATGATCAGCCAAACGCGCAAGACGTTGATTCAACCACCCGGCCTCATCCACGAAACGCCGGGTCAGCTCCCCCAGAGGAATAATGCCCAGACCCACCTCATTACTGACCAGTACAATGGTGCCTGCGGCCTGCTCCAGCGCTTGCTCCAGAGCCAAAAAATGCTCGCTCAGCAGGGTATCAGGCTGCGGTTGTCCGTCGGCATCATGCAGCAGATTCGTGAGCCAAAGCGTCAGACAATCCACCAACAGGCAGCGACCATCGCCGGCGTGCGCGGCGATGGCTTGAGCCAATGCCACAGGCGCTTCAACCAGTTGCCAATCCGCGGGGCGCTCTTGTTGATGATGCTGGATCCGGGTCGCCATCTCGGCATCCCGGGCCGTGGCGGTCGCGATATAGGTCACCGCCAGTTCACTCTGTGCGGCGAGTTGGCATGCCAGAGCAGATTTGCCGGAGCGGGCACCGCCGAGTATCAAGGTGATTTTTGCCATCTGGGACCTTAAGAAAACAATAACGAGTCGATCAGCGGATTGATGCGAATGATCTGCAATTGTTGCAGCGACAGCCAGATCAGATAGCCCGCCACCTCGCTGATCTGCTGGGCCGCACCCAAACAATCTCCGGTATAGCCACCCAACTGCCGGGTGAGCCAGCGTTTGATCCAGTAACGCAGCACAATGAAGATCACCAGCAGGATGAGTGCACTATAAATATCCAGCAATAACAAGGGCAAAGCCCCAAAAAACAGCAGGACCAGCAGATCAGTCGGGGATTGATTTTGCGCCAGTGGTTTGGCCTTGCCGCTGTCGTCACGCACATAATGCATGTCAAAAATAAGGCTACCCGCCAGTGCGCGTGATGTGGCGTGCAACAGGATCAGTGCCAGTAGGCCTTCGATCAGTGAAAGCCGACTGATCTCCAGTAATGAAACATATTTGATAAACACCGCCAGCAGCAGTGTGATGGCACCATAGGTACCGAGTCGCGAGTCCTTCATGATCTCCAGCTTACGGGCGGTATCCATGCCACCTCCCAAACCGTCGCTCATATCCGCCAAGCCATCTTCATGAAAGGCACCGGTGATCTTGACTGTGGCGGCCATGCTGATCAATACGGCGACCGAGAGCGGTAGCAGCGACTGGGCCAGCAGCCAGACACCAGCGCCCCAGAGTCCGACCAGTAGACCGATGGCGGAAAAGTAACGACTGGCGTGATTGAGGCGCTCTGCTGAAAACGGCGTCGAAGCCGGGATCGGGATCCGGGTGAAGAACGCCAGCGCCAACAGGAAGTAGTTGCCTTGCCGTCGCAGCGCCGCCAGGAGTTTGCAAGCGACCGTCACACTGTGACTCCGGCACTGCTGAAGCTGGCCATATCGTTGTAAAAACTGCAGGCGGCACGCAGCAGAGGCAAGGCCAAAGCGGCTCCCGTGCCTTCACCCAGGCGCAGACCTAAATCCAGCAAGGGTCGGGCGCGCAGCGACTCCAGCATCATCCCGTGTCCGCTCTCGGCAGAGCCGTGGCTGAAGATCATATAATCACGGCAGGCAGGGGCGATGCGGACCGCCAGCATGGCCGCCGCGGTGACGATAAAACCGTCAATCAACAGGGTGATTCGTTGCTCTGCGGCGCCCAGTATGGCACCGGTGATTTGGGCGATCTCGAAACCACCCAGTTCACGGAGTAACACCAGCGGGTCAGACTGCTGCCCGACGCGGTTCAAAGCTTGGGTGAGCAAGGCTTTTTTGCGTATCAACTGCGCATCATCAATGCCAGTTCCGCGTCCCACACAAGCCGCCAGGGGCAGGCCGGTCATGGCGGCAAGGAGGGCTGCGGCTGGCGAAGTATTACCGATCCCCATTTCACCGAAGGCTAGCAGATTACAACCAGCCGCTATCTGTTCATTGGCAATCTGGCGGCCATAATCCAGCCCTTGCTGCAACTGCTCGGGAGTCATGGCGGCTTCGATACTGATATCTCCGCTGCAGCGTCCCAGGCGCTGCTGGATGAGTCGGGGATCGGCGATCGGTTCCAGAATACCGGCGTCGATCACCTTTAACGTCATCTGGCTGGCCTGGCAAAAGCAGTTGACGGCGGCGCCACCGGCCAGGAAATTCAGCACCATTTGTCGGGTTACGGCGCTGGGCGCTATGCTGATCCCGTGCCCGGCGATGCCATGATCGGCGGCGAAAACCAGTAATGTCGGCTTGGTAATGGCAACTTGGTCCTGCTGCTGGATCAGGGCCAGTTGGCAGGCGATCTCTTCAAGTCGGCCCAGCGCACCGAGCGGTTTAGTTTTTTGATCGATCCGGGCTTGAATCGCCGTTTCCTGGTCACGAAGTAGCGGATGAATGGTCCATGTCGCAAGCATACTGGCTCCTTATGCTGATGATACCTTCCGTAGTAGCTAGCCATGCTACTGTATTCCATGCATTTTTTCCCCCTTAACTCACCAAACTTTTCATCTGGCGGCCACAAATGCCATGGCGCTGTCATCTGCGTCTCTCCTCTTTACGGACAGCGTCAAGGTTTATGCTCGCCGGATCGCCCATAATCCATGCACTGGATCAGGCGGATAGTGGAGGTTGTGATGGGGGTGCACCCTGTTTGCCTGCTGGCGAGTCGAGCCGCATGGTGGGTCCGGTGTTGGCTCGGATGTGGGGTCGGCGCTTATCTGATTGCCAGCGCTGCGCTGGCCGCCACACCCGTGACCCTGGTGACCTATCGTGCGGCCGAGAGTGCGCTGGATCGGCGCAATGATTACACCATAGCGGTGTTAAAACTGGCCCTGGACAAGACCCGGGATGAGTATGGCGATTATCTGTTACAACCCTCGCTCCCGATGAACACCGCTCGAGCCCGTCAAGCCCTGCTCACCAATAGCTATGAGAATTTTATCGTCAAATTCAGTTATGACCCCGAGCTGGAGCGCGCAGGTCTGAAGCGGGGCGGATTTGAGCCGGATCTGGATATCACTAGCTACCGGATCTGTTTCACCCGTCGCACCTTACTGCCTGAGCTCAGCCAGATAGGCAGCCTGCAGGCATTGCGCCCCTTTAGCCATGGCCAAGGCAGCGGCTGGCAGGATGTCACCATCTTGCGACATAACGGTTTTGCCGTGCAGGAGGTGGGTCAATACGAGAGCCTGTTTAAAATGGTCGCGTCGGGTCGATTTGACTTGTTTTGCCGCGGCATCAATGAAGCCATGCCCGAGCTGCAAAGCCATCAGAACCTTCCACAATTGGCTCTGGACTCCCACCTGCTGCTCTACTACCCATTACCACGCTTTTTTTATACCAACGCCCGTCATAGCGCGTTGCTTCAACGCGTCGATCGTGGTCTGGAGCAAGCCTTTGTCGATGGCGATCTGCAGAAGCTCTGGTTGAGTTTCTATGCGGACGGTATTCGCGCGGCCCAGTTGGACAAGCGTCAGTTGCTGGTGTTGCAAAACCCGGGGCTGGAGGCACTGGCGGATAGCCGGCGCATCTCGTATGACCCCTTTAGCCAACAATTTCGATGGCGATTGTTCGCCACGCCGCGCAAACCCACCGTCACGTCAGCGCCAGAAGAATAGCAGGATACCGAACAGGGCCATGCCGGTACCCAGCACCAGACGTTTCGAAAGCGCTTCGCCTTGCCAGAGGGCCAGCGGCAACAAAAATAGCGGACTGGTTGCCAGCAAGGTTTGCGCGACGGCCGGATTGGCCAGCTTTAATGCCGATTGCTGTAGCCAGAGCGCCAGATAGGTGCCCACCAGGATGCCAAGAAAGAGATACCGGCGGCCCGGCTGCCGGTAAATCAGCCCGCTGAGCTGCCGCAGGGCCGTGGGTTGGCTCACCGCCAGCCAGAGAGCTACCGCCAAGGTGCCACATCCCAGGCGTAACGTCGCCCCCCACAGGGCCGGCAACTGACTGGTGACCAGCGCATAGTGAGAAATCACCACCCCCGTCGCCTGACAGCAACTGGCCAGCAAGCCGTACGCCAAACCGGCGCGGTTATAGCCCTTCTCCGGATCGGGCTTCATCACCACCCAGGTCACGCCCGCGGTGGTGACCACGACGCCGAGCCAGCTTTGCCAACCCAGATGATCGCCCAAGAGGCATAAGGCCAGAATACCCGACAAGGGTGGGGCGAGGGACTCCAGCAACAGGGTCCGGTTTGGCCCAATCCGCCGCAGTGCCGCAAAATAGGCGCTGTCACCGATGGCAATACCGATAAACCCGGAAAGTGCCAGCCAGAGCATAGGCTCCAAAGCAATATGAGCACTGGGGAGCGGCATCAACAGCAAGGTACCCAGCATCAGTGTCAACGCCAGACAGCCTTTTGTCAGGGTCATTTGCATGGCACTCAAATGATGGGCAAATTGGCTGAAGATCAGGGTGGCAATCGCCCAACTCAAGGCGCCAGCCAATGCCGCCAGTTCACCCCAATAGTGTTCCAATGTGTGGTCTCCGTGGTCCGAGTGCTTGCACGACACCTCATCGAGGACAGCAAAACCTGGCATGGCCGCTAGCGGGTCGTGTGGGGGCGTATTATGCGGCAATTGTTATCGGCAGCGGCAGGAATTCTCCACCTGACGAGTCAGCCTGGGATGACCGGGCAGCTCAGGTGAGTGGGTTCCCACACCGCATCCGTGGCGGTGAGTCCGGGTCGAAGGGGGCTCAGGTGGAGTAGGGCGCTAACTGACGGAGCAGTTGGGAGGCCAATTTGAAATCCAGCGCTTCTATCGCCGCAATCAATGAATTGATGGTGGGTAGGCTGCCGCGTTGCAGCAGCGAGAGGCGAAGATCGGCGAACAGGTCCAGAGCGGCTAGGTTTTGCGCTTGCAGCAGTGACTCCAGCTGACGCAGTTTTGCCTGAAACTCTGGCTCACTCAAGGCGTCAGCCTCACAGCCCTGGTCCTCGTGTCTGGCCAGCCACAGCGTGATGGCATGGTGTAGCTCATCGAGTGAGGCAAACAGCTCCGGCAGTAAGGTGGCTTGTTCAGCCGAGCGCTCCTCACGAATGGCCTGCTCAATCTGGCGACTGAGTTTGGCCAGCCGGGCGGCGCCAAAAGTACCGGCGTGCCCTTTGAGGGTATGTATCAATCGGGCCGCCGCCGCCTGATCATGGTCGGCCAGATATTGCTTGAGCTGGGCATGTAGCTGCCGGGTTTCTTGCTGGAACTGAATTAACAAGCGCGCAATCAATTGGTCATCATCGCCCAGCGTCTGCCGCAACTCGGCCAAGTCAAGCGCCTGGGCGGCGGCCAGGGTCGCAGGGGGCAATGTGCCCGACTCGTGGCTGTCGGTGTGCAGATGACGTTGGATACAAGCAAACATCTGCTGTACATCCAGTGGTTTACTGATGATGTCATTCATGCCGCAGCGTCGGCACTCTTCTTGTTCACTTCGCATCACACCCGCCGTCATCGCCAGGATCGGCGTGGTGAGCCCCAGCTCCTGGCGCAGGATGCGCGTGCTGGTATAGCCGTCCATCACCGGCATCTGTACATCCATCAGGATGATGGCAAATGGATTGTCCTGCCGCAGTCGAGCAACGGCCTCCAGGCCATTGTTGACCACCTCAACCCGGGCACCGGCCTGCTCGAGGATCCGGCAGGCAACGAGCTGATTAATCTCATTATCCTCAACCAGCAGCATCACCAGACCAGCAAATGGCTGGGCGGTTGTGGTGGCCGGATCCAGTGGTTGAAGGGGGAGAACCGTTGAACCCACACCACGACTGCGGGCATCGAGAACCGCATGATACAAGTTGGCGCTGGTGACCGGCTGAACCAAAATCGCAGCCAGTCTGGCCGCTAGGGGATGTTGGCGCAGGTGCTCTTTTTGCTGCAGGCGGGAGATGGCAACAAATAACGTATTCGGCCAATGCTCGGTGCGACTCAACAACTGCAGATCATCGGTCGTGGCCAGGGGCCAACAGCCGAGGCACACATCGTAGGGCTCCTGATCCAGCAAGGTTTCCGCCTCAGCACGGTTGCTCACCGTAGTCACACTCCAGCCTAGGGCCTGAACCACCAAGGTGAGCGCCTCCGTCACGACAGGGTGATCGCCCAGGATCAACACGCGTAGCGACTTCAGCGGGTACGGATCGATGGAGGCTTGGGGATTGAGCGCAAAGGGGAGACAAAACCAGAATTCACTCCCCGAGCCGGGTTGGCTATTGACTCCGATAGTGCCATCCATCAGCTCGACCAACCGTTTGCTGATGGCCAGCCCCAAACCGGTCCCGCCGTATTTGCGAGTCATCGAATTATCGGCCTGGGTAAAGGGGGCAAATAATCGTTCTTGCTGCTGCGGGCTCATGCCAATTCCGGTATCCCGAATGCTAAAGCGCAACGTCACCGTATCAGCTCCGAGTTGAAGCAGCGAAATATGCAAGCTCACCGAGCCTTGATGGGTAAATTTAATGGCATTTCCGGTCAGGTTGATCAAGATCTGTTGCAGCCGCATGCCATCGCCTATCAGGGTAGGCGGCACATCGGGTTGCACGCAGATCAGTAAATCAAGTGTCTTATCGGCGGCATTAACCGACATAATACTGGCCAAGCTATTTAGTATTTCATTCAGACTGAATTCGACAGGGGATATATCCATCCGCCCGGCCTCAATCTTGGAAAAATCGAGGATGTCATTGAGGATTAACAACAAAGAGCGGCCCGCACCGCTGATCATTTTCACATATTGCTGTTGGCTGGCATCCAACGTGGTATTTTCCAGCAAGAAAGCCATCCCCAATACCGCATTTAGTGGTGTGCGGATCTCATGGCTCATATTAGCCAAAAACTCACTCTTGGCTTTATTCGCCTGTTCGGCCTGGTTTTTGGCTCGATATAACTCAGCCTGAGTTATTTTCAAGGGGGTGATATCTTTGGCAATGCCCAAGAATCCGGTGAGAACATGATCCCCATCCCGAATAGGGGTAACGGTTAGCAGTACCGTCAGGCGCGTACCATCTTTGCGAATATAGCTCCACTCTCTGGACTCAAATCCGAGACGAACCGCTTCAGCAACAATAGTGGCGAAACCAGTAATCGGTTTTCCGGTCTCCCGTGTTATATCTATACTGCGGGAGACGATTTCATTCATGTCATGAAATAGAACTGGCGTTCGCTTGCCGACTATTTCACTGGCTGAGTAACCTAACATGCGCTCAGCGCCGCTATTAAATAAGGTAATAACGCCATCCTGGGTGGTGACAATAATAGATATTTCGCTAGCCGCATTAATCACCCCTTGCAACTCACTCCGTGCGGAAATCAAGGCAGCTTCTGCTTGTTTATGGGAGGAAATATCACGCAGCATGCCAGTGAAAAAGCGCTCACCCTGATTTTCCACCTCAGTAATAGTTAACTCGACCGGAAGTAAATGGCCACTTTTCTGCTGAGCCATCATTTCGCGGCCCTGGCCGATAATATGCGGCACACCGGTTTTCAAATATCGATCCAAATAACTTTGGTGGAGTTCTTTATGCGGCGATGGAATGATCAGCGTAATATTTTCGCCCAGCGCCTCACTCGCCGAATAACCAAACATTTTTTCCGCCGCCGGATTAAACGAGTGGATCCGGCCTTGGCTGTCCATGGTGATGATGGCATCTACCGCACAGTTGAGGATTGCCCGAAGTCGGCTCTCGCTGTGCTGAACGGCCAGCTCGATCAGGGTGCGCTCGGTGACATCCTGGCTGATACCATAGACACGACAGAGTTGCCCGCTGGCATCGAGCTCGACATCCGCGTAGTCCTCAATCCAGGCAGTTGAGCCGTCATGTCGAACGATCCGATAGGTTTCGCGATACCCGGCCGCGTGGGTGATCGCGTGCTGGATGCACTCCTGAACCCTGGGTCGATCTTCAGGATGAACCAAGGCCAGCCAGCTCTCCTGACTTGCGTCAATGTCGTCCGGCGTCAGACGCAGAATGCTATAAATTTCATCGGCCCACCAAGTCTGCAAATCCGCCAGATCCCATTCCCAAGCCCCGGCGTTGGCCGCGGCCAACGCCAGCTTCAATCGGGTTTCTTTGTGTTGTAGCTCGCTCTCGGCCTGTTTGTGATGAGTAATATCATCTACCTGAAGAATTAATTCTTTGGGCTGGGAGGGGGAATAATTGAGTAAAGAGAGCCGGACATTAACCCAAATCGGATGACCATCTTTACACAAATAACGTTTTTCAAACTCGTAATGATCAATATCGCCGCGCTGGATCGCCTCCAGATTTATTTTCGAGCGCTGTCGATCATCTGGATGACTGATTTCAAAAGCGGTCAGCCCTTTGAGTTCCTCGCGCGAATACCCTAACATCCGGCATAAACAGGCGTTTGCCTCCAGAATTTCACCCTGCTGGGAGGTTAATGCAAAACCTGTTGCCGCAAACTCCAGAGCCCCGCGCATACGCGCCTCACTTTGCTGCAAGCGCAGTGCATTTTTATTCATCAGCTCGGTTAATAAGCTGATAAGCTGTAAAAAAAACACCGTGGCTACACTGGATGTCCATACCTCGGCGGGGGACATGATGAACATTAATTCGGGGGCAGGGATCCAGTGTGTGGACAATAGTAGCCAGAGTAACAGTAGAGCTCCAATCGTCCATAGACTAACAATAAATACCGAGCAATACAGTGCAACCAGCGCCAAAAACATCACAACAAAAATAAATGGATTATTAAAGACATGTGCAATAATTAAGCAAAAAATGCAGGAAGAAAATATCAGCCCCATAATGAAAACCGCTTGCCTTAGGGATAAGCTATATAGCTGCTGGCGAGAAATCTTGAGGCTCGGAATTAACAGTAGCAAAAATCCAAGGCTGCTATACAGCCAGGATAAAAGTAAGACATGGATATCATGGTCGCCATGAAAATACCCAACAAACAAGCCACCCATGATTATTCCGGTGGGGGTTGCCACGGCAAAATAACCCAAGATCAGGTGTAGCAAGAGTGTCTGTCCGACAGATTGTTCATGCAACGGTCGATATTTTCTAAATAACCCAATCATCACAAAAACAATGACAACACTACTGATGATTGCCCCCATGCCTAACCAGAAATGGGGACTCAATCCTATACTCACGACCGAGATGGCGACGATATAGCTGAGTGTGATATTCCGGGATTTTGTGCGGGGTGAGTGCAGGATTAATACCACCGCAATGCTGGTCGCCAGCCAGTTGGCGGATAACACATAGCTGGTGACATCGAGTTGCCAACTGGCGCAACTGAGTAGCGTGAAGAGCAAGGTATAGAGAATAGTGTGACGATAGGACTCGGGAATTGGATTTAACAGCACCCATGGCCAACGTGTCATGCGTCAACCCCTGCGTCTGCAGCCTGATAGACGCAGACCTGATCCCGCCCATGATGTTTGGCACAATAGAGTGCCTCATCACAGTGTTGGATCAGCTCTGGAATGCTGGTTGTTTCATTCGGTATCTGAGAGTGCAAACCGACACTGATGGTCACTATGCCGGAGTCTGAGTTCTGGTGGGGAAGGGCGAGTCGGTGGATCTGATCCAGCAGCCAATGTCCATACTGCAGCGTTTGCTCGGCATTGCAGTTCGGCAACACCACCATGAACTCTTCGCCGCCATAGCGACAGACAGA
Organism: Pseudaeromonas pectinilytica; assembly: GCF_054780855.1. Classification (NCBI taxonomy): domain Bacteria; kingdom Pseudomonadati; phylum Pseudomonadota; class Gammaproteobacteria; order Aeromonadales; family Aeromonadaceae; genus Pseudaeromonas; species Pseudaeromonas pectinilytica. Next base: position 27,419 of record NZ_BAAGVN010000355.1, on the reverse strand, counting down.
CTCGGCGGGCCGACGTGTCGATGCCACTATGGTTCTGGCGATATGGCGCAGGCAATCATCGCCCTGCAGATGGCCATAACAGTCGTTGTAATGTTTGAAAAAATCCACATCCAGCATCGCCAATCCCAACGGGGCGCCGATGCGCATATGGCGTCGAAATTCCACACTCAGAATTTCATCCAGCGCGCGACGGTTAAAGACGCCGGTCATGCCATCGCGATTGGCCAGACGGCGTAATTTGTCCGACTGCTGTTTCAACGTCATATGGGTTCGGACGCGGGCCCGAACTATGGGTGGGTTGAGTGGTTTACTGATGAAGTCGACACCGCCAACTTCCAGTGCCCGCACCTCATGTTCCATGCTTTGATGAGAGGTTACAAAGATAACCGCGACATCGGCGAGCAGTGGATCCTGTTTGATCTGCTGGCACACCTCATAACCACTCATACCCGGCATCTCGACATCCAGCAGGATCAGATCCGGCTGCTTATCGCGCGCGATTTGCAGTGCACTAGGCCCATCGGTGGCAAAAAATAGCTCGCCCATATGATGCAGAACATGGGCAAGGAAACGTAAATTGGTTGGACTGTCATCCACCAGAAGCAGGCGGGACGAGACACAATGTGATTCCAGTTCCAAGGAATGATCCCGGGCTGTCGCGATCCATGTTCAAATTTATAGGTTACGGCTCAACAAATCGCTAACAAAAACAGGATGTTTCTACAACACGATCGGCATTAAGTGAGATAAGTTTGACGCAGGTTATGAGCGGGATCGCTTTAGTCGACATTCAGATATTTGTGCATCTGCACGGACAAGCGCCAGTTTCGTTCGATGCAGATCCGAATGGCCAACTCGGTGGCTCGACGTTGCTGACTGATGGGTTGCAGGCAGATGACTTTGCCCGCACCATGCTGGCAGCGGGCCAGTAAATGGTCGAGATCGTGGATATGCTTCTCCATGGCCACCGGGTGTTTAATCTCCTGAGCGCGCAACAAGGCACTGTCGAGGATGGGATAGCCGCCCTTCATGCCAATCTTCGGCGAGAGCGTGACCCAGCAACCGGCATCGGCCAGAATTTCAGTTGTGCCACTGGTTTCGATCTGCACCTGATAACCTTGCTCCAGCAAGGCGCGGCTCAGGGGACGGAGATCATATTGACAAGGCTCGCCCCCTGTCAGCACCACATGGCGCGCGGTATAGCCGAGATCCCGCAGCGACTTGCAGAGTTGTTCCGTCGTCATGCTGGCCCAGCAATCCGAGTTGCTGGAGCGATCGAGAATTTGGGAGCTGACCACTTCGCGAGCCGGATCCACAACCCAGGTATGACGGGTATCACACCAGGAGCAGCCGACATCACAGCCTTGCAAACGAATAAAAATTGCCGGTTGGCCGGTGAAATACCCTTCGCCCTGAATGCTTTGGAAAATTTCATTGATGGGGTAGATCAGCTCTTGGTGTGGCATGGCTCACGCTCGCAGTAACAACGGCAGCCGAAACCCTGCCTGAATGGGGGCGCAGGGTAGCAAACGCCAACCATTTGTAAAGTTGCAATTAGCTGATGATGAGGTCTGTCGTCCGTCGGGACCGGTTGGCCTGGGTCTGCAAAGCGTGGCCTTTGCCATTGCGTTTGACTTCGTACAACATCTGGTCGGCATTTTGCAGCAGTTCGGCATCATCCAGCGGATCCAACAGGTGGGTGCTGTCGGTGACACCGATCGAACAGCTCAACCAATGTTCCTGCGGCAGTTGCACGGCATGCCCCAGATAGTCGGCCAGCGCCTTGGTGTAGCCTTCGCAGGCGTTCAACGATTCGATGAGCCGAAGCAGGGCGACCATGGCCTCGCTGGATTTGGTATGCGGGAACATCACCAGAAATTCGTCGCCACCCCAACGGCAAGCCACATCAAAATCCCGCAGCGTGTCGCGTAATAAATCAGCAAACCAACGCAGCAGTTGATCACCGATGTCGTGGCCAAAGGTGTCGTTGTAATACTTGAAGTTATCCAAATCAATGAACGCCAGCGACAAGTAGGGGACCTCGGTGCCATAGCGGGAAACCCGCTTTAGCTCTTGCCGGAGCAGGGTCTGGAATTTCTGGCGATTGCTCAGTCCGGTCAATGCATCGGTGGAGCTCAAGGCGATCAGCTGTCGGCGCTGGCGCAAGTTTACCAACTGACCGGCCAACTGGTTGCCGATGAATTGCAGGGTATCCCGATCGGACTTGTTCAGCGGGGCACTATCGGCAAATGTCAGCAGGATCATCTCTCCGATCTGGCGTTGTCCCTCCAGCAGCGGATGACAGAGTACCGAAGAAAACCGCAACGCCTGTTTGGCGGTGGGAACTTCACCGTTAAACAACAAACGGGTCGTGGCATGGTTGCCTAACCAGTCACTCAAGGTCCGGCTATCCAGTTGGTTATCCGGCACCTGGCTATATTGCGCCAGTTCGTAGATTTTCTGCTCGTGATTGACCAGCAAAAAGCCGGCTTGCGCGTTGAAATGGGTACAGATCAGCCGCAAGGTTTCGGCGGAGATATCCTGTTCACTCTCGATATCAACGGCGAGCTGCTGCAAAGTTGCTAATAACCGCATTTCGTGGACCCGCTGCCACAGCTGATTCATGCGTTGCTCTTGGCTGACCAGATGCAGCAGTTGATCCAGCTCCAATTTGGGCGGCGATAGCATGTCATGGACCTTCGGCATCACGTGCAAGCGCCAGGCGCAGAGGATGCGTTGCCGGCTGGTTGGCAACTGATAATGGCCGCACAGTTGGATGGCCCGACGCAAGTGACGATAGGCGGCATCGATGTCGGTCAGTTGGCGATGGATGCGAATTGCCGCTTCATGCAACAAAATTTGGTGATGGACCGTCAGGTCGTGTTCCAACGCACAGACCTCGGTCGCTTCCTCTAGCTCGATCAGGGCCTGACTAAAATTACGCTGATGTGCTTCCAGCAGCGCCTTCAACAGCGGGCGCATGAACTTGCCTTCGGCAGAAACCTGAATATCCAGATTGTAGCTGCGCTCCAAATCCTGCTCGGCGCGCACCCATTCCCCCTGATGCAGATGAATGACGCCTTGTAGCAGCAACACGTCGTGCAAGTTGCGGAACGGGAAATAGGTGGTACCACGGATGCGTAGCATCTCGCGCAGGGTATTAAGCACCAGAGAGGCACTGCTATTTTCCTGCACCTCGGCATAGAGCCACGCCAGGTTATACAAGCTGATGGTGATTTCGGAAAAGTCGTTCAACCGCAGCACCGTATTGAGCGCCGAGAGGTAGTAGCGGTGGGCTTCGGTGTAGTTTTCGCGCTGGCAGAGCATATAGCCGATGCCATTTCGGATGCGGGCTAATTCGCCGGGCACATTCAGTTGTTCGCGTAAATGTTCACTGATGCGGAAACAGCGCAGGGCGCGCCGATAACGATTGAGCTGACTGTAAATAACCCCGCGACTTTGAAACGCCGCCGCTAAATCAGCCTGATAGGCATAGTGATGCGCCAGTCGGATCGCCTCGATGGAGCAATCCAGCGCTGAATCATGATCCAGCTGTTCCTCAAACGGCACCTGGGCGAAAATGTTGCGCAACACATAGATACGGCCACTGACCATCTGGTGGCTATCGAGTAGTTGCAAGAGTTGTCGCAGGCGCCCCAAACCGAATGGAATATTGGCCTTGTCACAGGCGACAAAATGACAAAACAGCGCCTGAGTCTGCAGCAGCTCGTCCTCTTGCGCACTGCCGAGCTTGACCGCGAGCTGGCTATAGCGAACCGCCGTGGTTAAATCGGAGCGAAAGATGTGCGCCATCGCCAGTTCCCGATACGCCATGCATAGGTGTGCGGAATGGTTGGCGACTTGGGCTTGTTCCAGCAGTCGATCGAAGGTTGCGATCGCCTCTTCGTGCTCGCCACAATAGAGTTGAGCGCGCCCCAGACAGAGCAAGACCTGCCATTTATAGTGGCCATCCTGGTCGAAATCGCCCCGATCCAGACGTTGGACCAGCTTTCGGGTTGCGACTACGGACTCGTCAAAACAGAGCAGATCCAGGAGCTGTTCACAACGGGCGAGGGCGGCATAATCATGCTGGGCACCAAGATCGGCAAGCCCAGGCCACTGCATGAAAGGTGCAGGGGTACTATCAAACGCATGGGGATAGACGATACCACTGCTATCGATCAGGCTGACCCACTGCTCCCACAACTGCTGGTGACTCTCATCGCTATGCTGGTAGCTGGGATCAATACCAATCACCAATAAAAATTTGCCATCATGGGAGGACTGGATGAGCTCTTCGAGCAGCTTCAGGGTGGTCGGCCCCGCAAACTGAACGCCAGTGACCAACAAGAGTTGTGGCGCATCGGCCGTCAGCAACGACAACAGCCGCAGCAACAAGGAACGAATGCGGCGTGATTGAAAGAAGAGATCATCGGGCAGTGGAAATTCAACCCGCATCAGTTCACGGCCGATAAAGTAGTCCGCCAGCAGACTGCGTTCGATGCCATTGAGCTGCAGCGCATCCAGAGCCGCCGCGACACTCATCTTATTGCGATGCAACAAGCTGCGCAGCAAAGGCAACAGAGGCGAGTAGGGCTCGACCGCATCATGTTCGGTCATCCGCCACCGCAGTGGCGATATATTACGCTGGAGGCAGTAGTCATCCAGTACGGCGCGCAACAAGGCGCCGGCTCGAGAATGCACAAAGACACAATCACCTCGTTGGTTCAACGCTTGAAGCCAATGCTTGTCCAACCAGGTATCGAATCTGAAGCTCACTGGATAAAAATTCCTTGCAGAACTGAGTGTCTGGATATGTTAAGCGCTGCCGATACTAAACATCTAAACAATTCACTCAATAACGCGGGGTGGATCAAATGGACACTCTGCACCAACTGAATCATGGTTAGCTGGGTCTCAGAACTGTGTTAAACCAGCCACTTAGTTCCAAGGATTGACAAGAGATTGGGTCTTAATGTTCGATGGCCACGATGAGACACAACGCGTAACGATGAACTCATGACAATCGAATCGACCAGGTGAAGATGGATAGGGACAGTATAAAGACGCAGGCATGGATTCGCATATTCAATTTAACATAATATACATAATGCGAAGTTAAATTTGGCCATGGAAATGGCCGCTATGGCACTCAAACCCGCACAGGATGCGGCCTCACGGCCTGCGCAGTACCTTTTTAAAACTTGTGACCATACGCTCTTGGCTTGCGGCGTTTTGGCTCTAGCTTCGGCTAGTTTCATTATTACTTCTTGTGTGTCCATGCCACATTCAACAGCTATGTAAAGTGCTGTTTCTTCTGTGAATTCTTCTCTTCCTGTATTCACCTTGGCGATGTAAGCCGTGGAAAAACCCAACTCTGCCGCTGCTTGCTTGTATTGCGTGAATTTCTTTGCCTTTAGGTACTCATCTAGCAGTGTTTTTGAATACATTTCCATTTCTCCATCGCTTTCGGTCTCCTCAGTTTAAGACGATTTACCAATTGTTTCGTTAGTTGACGATTTACTGATTGGTGCATTAGTGTGTAATTCACCAATTGTTCAACTGGTTAACACCATGACACAAGCCAACGCCCCGCAACAAGAAGTCTCCTATCGCGGTTCTGTCTATTGCGCCGCTTCCGGCCAGTGGGCCTTCCGCCTGTTTCGTGACGGTGAAGAAATCGCCCGGGGGGCTGGTTTTGATGATGAATGTGAGGCTGGTGATGCTTGTGCCGCACAGCTTCCTGGTCTTTATTTTCCGATTCGCCTGTTAGCTGATCCTGAGTTCTCGTCGGTTGATTCCTCTGTCGGTTTTCGTATTCAACAGGTCAATTCGATTATTTATTCTGAGGTTGCTCATTGGCGCTTGAATCCTCACGACTCTTTAGATGCTGATGATGTTTTGGCGCTTCTGAATCGTTTGCATATCGTACTCAATGGTTATGATCCTGAAGAATTTTTAGATGATGACACCGAGGTGGCCGAATGATTCTTCGCATCATGGGCCGCCCCGGTGAAGCAATGTCCGCCCCGGTTCTTGAACCGCTTCCTTCCAATACATGCCCCCAGTGCCTTGGCGCTGGCTATCTCGATGACGCTATTGAGTGCCCGAACTGCTACGGTCACGGCGAAGTGTTCCAGCTGGATGACGTCGAGGTGTCGGAATGAGCGCCTTTGTCCATCAGGCTCGCGTTTTTGCTCTGCCAGACGGCTCCTGGTCTTGGTCTTATACCGACAGTAATTCAGGGATTGAATCGCTGGTTGAATCAATGGAATCCTTTGATACGCCCGAGCAAGCCCTATCTGACTTGCGTGGTTTTCTGCCTCGCCCTTACCGTCTCCAGTGTGAGCATGAGCCGGATTACGTTTTCTTGGGTAAAGCGGCATGATCACCGCGCCGCGTCCTCACTTCGATCGCGTCAAGGCCCGCGCATTCGGTAAGTCACGCTTTCCAGACATCAAGCCGCTGAGTTCTGCCGTGTTCGAGTCTTTCGACTCTGCCTATGCTGCTGCACTGGACGGCTCGGACGATGACCTTCACGGCGCTATCGCTGTTTCCAGATTAGACCCCTGTGATGCGTGGCACCTGCCGAACTTCTCCTGGTCGCTCAATCGCGCACTTCGCAAAACTCCATCCCGTGAGCCGGTTGCCAACTACCTGGGCAAACTCTATGACCGGTTATCGAAAGTCGGTGATGTTCACAAAGCACAAACCGAATTGAGTAAGCTCACCAACCTGCTGACCGTTGATGGCCGCGCTGGCCGCTTCCGTCTGACCAGCTCTGAAGAGCTGATAGCCGACTTTGCCGAAAAGCTCGCTAAGATGCTGGGCAAGATGTACGCCCGTGGTGAATGGGATGGCATGATTGTGGAGGCACAATCCTATCTGCGTTGGGACCATGACGTTCTGGCCGCCAAGCTCAAGAAGTTTGGCGAAAAGCCGCTTGCCAATCGCCTTGCTGATGCCGTGTTTATTCGCCAACGCCTGCGCGTTCTCAAGCAGCTATCAACCCTCGAAGCCACTCGCGCAGCCGGTGTCGTCAACAAGGCCATGCAACCCTATGTTGCAGACATTTGCGTGTCTGACCGCCAGTACCAGCGCAAGCGCAATGCCGAGTGCCTGAGCCGCACTGTGGCCGTCAATCAGGATGACGATACGGATTGGTTCACCCTGAGCGATGTGGCTGATAGCTCGGTATCCAATCCCATGATCCGCCGCACCGAATTGATGGTCCGCCTACGGGGCACCGAAGAGTGCGCCCTTGAGCTCGGGCATCAGCCCTTGTTCCTGACGATGACCACCCCTTCCCGTTTCCATGCCTATGGCACTGACGGCGCTATCAACCCGAACTGGCTCGAAGCCGGTTGCCCGTTGGCGATCGATGGCCATGAATGGCTCAACAAGCAGTTCAAGAACATCCGCGTCCAGTGGGCCCAGGCTGAAATCCATCCCTACGGTTTCCGCATGGTCGAACCCCATCACGATGGCACCCCGCACTGGCACGCCGTCCTGTTCGTCCCAAAAGCTCAAGCCAAGGAGATGCTCCGCATTTGTCGCGCTGTGATGCTTGCTGATTCGGGTGATGAGCCAGGGGCGAAGAAACGCCGCTTCACGGTCGAGTGGATAGACCCTTCCAAGGGCTCCGCCGTTGCCTATTGCAGCAAATACATTTCCAAGAACATCGACGGCCACAAGGTTGGCGATGACGAAGAAACCGGCAAACCCGCTGACGAAATGGCTATCCGTGTAGACGCATGGAAAAGCGGTTGTCGCATTCGTCAATTTCAACCGATTGGCGGCCCGTCCGTCACTGCCTGGCGCCAGCTCCGCCGCCTACGCGAACAATTCGATGAGGACTCACCTTTGATGCATTCACTCACCAAGGCCGAATGGATCGCGCTCGAAGAGCTCCGCCGTGCTGCCGATTCTGCCGACTGGGCCGCGTTCTGCAAGGCCATGGGTGGCATCACTGTACGCCGCAAGGACCAGAACCTGCGCGTTGCCTATGACATGCCCGGGATTATGGACCGCCTCACCGGCGAAATGACCAAGAAGCTCACCCGCTTTGGCGATGACGCTGCTCGCCGCATTGAGGGCGTGATGTGGCATCAGGTCTTCATCGTAACCCGCTTCAAGGAATGGCAGGTCAAGGACAAGGCCGGTCATATGCGCTGTGTCCGTGAGTATCTCCAGACTACTCGCAACATGTTCGATCACCTCCAGGATGCCGAGACCTATTACGCCATGGCCGACGAAGCTTATGAGCAGTATCAAGCCATGATTGACCGCACTTGGGAAGAGGATTCCCTCGTTCTGGATCTTACCGCCGATTATGACTTCGACGCGTTCGCGGCCACCCCACTCGATGACCCCTTTATCTATGAAGAGGCTCTGCTCTTGTAACGGGCGCAGCCCGTTACCTTGGACCTGTGTCAATAACTGTTAAATCTCTTGAGGAACCCCAACATGGCAAAGATTGAAGTCCGGATTAACGACATTGACGACATCAATGTGACATCCAAAACACGGGATGACGGCCCCGCTATCAAACAGGCTATTTTCCGCGCTTCTGTGTTTAGCCCTTCCCAGACGTGGGAGGTTCGAGTCTCGCCCGACCTGCTCGAGGCCGGTGTTTTGGAATGGCTGAAAACCAAGCTTGATCAGAAATTGTTCCTTCCGATTGAAGACCACGAAGGCAATTATCCAGACGGCAAAACAGGCCAAATCAAGCTCTTCCGTTTTTATCGCCTGGATCCGTGCGTTCTTCGCTGGATGGATGCGGACGGCTTCACGCTTGGCCCGAAGACCTCCGTCCAGCCTTCGTCAAGTGCCGCTGCCGCTAAAAATGAACCTGAAGTTTTTGGTGGTAAAAAATGAATTGCCTGACGCTCGATAACAACATTATCAGCGTCTCCACTATTCCCGCTGAGTCGTGCACTGGTTTTGCTGTGCTGACTCCGGCGGAATATCAGCAGACACTCGAAGGCCCGTTTGTTTTCGATGCTGCTTTGTTTTCCGAGTTCGTTGGGTGGTTTTTATTGTCTTTCGTCTCGGGTCATATAGCTGGCCGAATTTCTCGGCTGATGCGTATTTAAATGGAGTTTTTACCTATGAAATACATGAACGTTGCTCGTCGCTCTGGTGCTGTTGTTGTTGGTACTTTGATCCTGGCTTCTACCGCTATGGCTGCCACCACTTCCGAAACTGTTACCGGTGCCATTACTGATGGCACTACCGTTGTTCAGCTCGTTGTGGGTGGCGTCATCGCTCTGGCCGCTCTGGCGTTCGGCTTGGGTATGATGAAGTCCTGGCTGAGCAAGTAAAATGCTCGTTACCGCTATTTTGGCCTCGGCGGGCATTCTCTGTTTCGTTATGGGGTTTTTGTCCGGCGTGTTTACGTCATAATTGCGGATCGGGGGTTAGCAATAGCCCCCGAATTTCTATGCTTCTTCGTGTCCTCACATATTCTGCTGTTTTATTCTTGCTTGTTTTCTCGATTGGCTCTGCCTTTGCGGCCGACGATTATGTTCCTGCTGATAATCTCGGCCTGTCATATACATGTCGAGATGATCTGATGAATAAGGACTGGGGAACTATTTCCGCTAATGGAAGCTGCTTGTCTGCTGCTCTTTCGAATATTAAAACAGTTGTTGGGTCTAACTATAGGTCTTCTACTTGTAATGAATCTCCAGGCGTACCCCATAAAGCCGCCTGTTATGTTACTACTGCCTATTCTCCTATCTCTGTTTCATTCGATCCTATTGCGGGCTCTGGTGAAACCTATCAATGCCCTCCAACTGGCAACCCAGATTATTCTGTTGGCCCTATGGATTTAAATGGGCAAAAGGTTTGTTATAAACGAACTTGTTTATCGAATAACAACTGGTTTAGTAATTCTATGGAATTAGGCACAGGCACCGCTTGTTCATTCGGTTGTAAATATACTGTCACGTCATCGTTTCAATCCAATGTCGGACCAAACGCTTTTATTGCCAAAGGTAGCGGTGATACTTGTTCGTGTTCTGGCTCTACTCAATGCTGGCTCGACCGCAAACCCAATACAGAAGGCGATAACGACGATACCGGCACTTGTTACGCATGGGATTTGGGGCAAGTTAAGGGCGTTGATTGTGGCAAGAATGGGGAAATGACGGTTGATTTACAGCCCATTAATGATTCTCTTGTTGCGTTGTCTCAAACTAATACCGCACAGGATAAAACCCTGAACGATCATTCTGTGCAATTAGGCAATCATCAGATTTCCATTAATGACATCAAAAGCCGTTTGGATTCCGGCGCGTTGAAAGGCGAGAAAGGCGATACCGGCCCCGCTGGCCCTGCTGGCCCTCAAGGCGAGAAGGGTTTACAGGGTGGCGTTGGTGCGGCTGGTGCTCCAGGTGAAGCGGGTGCTACCGGCCCTCAAGGTGAAAAGGGTGAGAAGGGCGACAAGGGCGATAAAGGTGATACCGGTGAAGCTGGGTCCTCTGGTGCTGCCGGTGCTGCTGGCCGTGATGGTGTCGACGGTCAGAACGGCACGGATGGCGCTCAAGGTCTCCAGGGCATACAAGGTCTTCAAGGTGAGAAAGGCGATACCGGCGAAGATGGTGATTCCGTTCTGGCTGTGCAAGACGGCATCGACGTTCATATGGTCAACGCTCGTACCGGTGCCCGCATGGCTACGCTGGAGGGCATTGATAAAGACGGCATTATCACTGCTGTTGATGAATCCACAAGCGCGATTAAAGACTTAACCGACACGCTCAATATCACTGCTCCCACTGAATCAGAAAATCCGTTCAAAGATATTTTTGGCGATGCGGATATATCTGCTCTCGAACAACAAATTGTTCAGGCGCAAACCGATTTTTCAACGCTCGTTGGTCAAGCTGGCTCCCGTCTGAATATTGGCTCTGTGTCCGGTGGTGGCTCTTATGCTGCTGATGTTCACGATATAAAAGGGCAACAGGTTGATTTATCTGGCGGCGCTCTATTTGATATGTTAGTTGCTAACGGTGCCGCAACTATTGTCTCTCTTTTGTTTTCTTTGATTGGCTTTGGTGTTCTGCTTGGGGGTAATAAAAAATGATACGTTACTTTCTGTTATTCCTTTTTCTGGTTCCTGCTGTTTCCTTTGCTGCTGAACCTTCGACTGGTTTGGCCGCAATTGGCGATACTGTCCACTCTATCGGCCAGTTCTTTTCTGAACTGCCAGACATGATTGGTCGCGCCATGTCTTATCTGTCGCGCCAAGTGATTTTGTTTTATTTCCAGACCAAACTGGAAACGCTTGAATTCTGTTACAACATGGCATCGGGAATTATTTCTTCTTTTAATGTTACATCAACAATTCAAGGCTATGTATCCCGCTTGCCCTCCAAGTTGCAATATTGCGTTAATGAGCTTGGCTTCGTGAATGGCATTAGTTTTTTACTGAACTGCTGGGGCACTCGTTTTATTCTGAATATGATTGGGTGGTGATATGGCGATTGTCATTGAGCACGGCCCCAATGGTTCTTATAAGACTGCGTCTGTTGTCTGGTTTCGCATCATTCCCGCTCTGCGTGAAGGTCGCGTGGTGGTTACTAACGTTCTTGGCCTGTACCCAATAGAAGAGATAGAAGAACGGCTTGGGGAGAAATTCCCAGACTCTGCCAGACTGTTCCGAATCTTTGCTGTCGCTGATGATACTCGCGAATTATGGCGGCGTTGGTTTCACTGGATGCCCATCGGCGCATTGGTTGTTATTGATGAATGCCAGGACATTTTTTCATTATCCGGCTGGAGCCCTAAAGGTCTTGATTTAGAGCCGATCGATTACTATCGCAATTATTTGCCTCAATCCCTTATTCAACATTTTAAAGATACTCATGATGCCTTTCGTCCTGAAATACGCTCTTGCGATACTGATGACGCCGGCCGCCTGCTGTTGAATGATGACGGCTCAATTATTTACCCGCCCAATCTGAATGAAGCGTTTTCCCGTCATCGTCATTTTAATTGGGATATTGTTTTTGTTACTCCGAACCTCAAAGAATTTAATGACCTTGTTCGCGCCTGTGCTGAAGTAGCTTTTAGTTATGCCAGCAAGGACTCTTTTTTCTTTCGCAAACGGAAGCCGCGCATCTATGAGCACCCTCCCAAAGAATCCGGTATCCCCGGACCACGCTCCCCAGTCTTTACCCGTCACGTTCCGGTCGCGGTTCATATGCTTTACAAATCAACTCAAACTGGGGCAACGGTTAAAAGCGGTCAATCTGTGGGGCCGTTATCAACATTTAAGGGTAAGCTCGTGGTGTTCGGAGTTATTCCAGCTTGTTTCTGCTATTTGGTCTATTTATCGTGGTCTATTTATGAGCGTTCTACGTCCAGTCACGCGCCGGTTGCTATTGCCGCTTCTACGCCTGTTCAAAAGGCTGCTGCTCCGCGTTCTGGGTCTGCTGGCGCTGATGTTTCTAAGCAAATGGTTGTTGGCAGCGATATTTTTGTGATGCCTTTCGAGGCCGACAAGATTTGGGTTTCCGGCGTTTCTGGCTATATCGATAATTTCCAGCACTTCAAAGGGGTGATCGTCTTTAATCTTGAGCATGGCAAGGATGAGTCCTCGATTGATGATTCCGTACTCCAGGCGATGGGGTACTCATATCAGATCCGGACTGATTGCGTGATTGAGCTTTCTGACTCTCACGGCCACAAGCAGGTTGTTACCTGCAAACCTCTTCAGCATGATCCGGCTAGCTCTGGCCGTGTCGATTCATCCCAGATTATTGCCTCGACTAGCAATCCGGTTTTAGCAACATCCCAGAGCTTTCCGTAGGGAGGAGCGGCCAAGCGACGACTGCGGAAAGCGATGGGATACGCGCAGCCACCATTGCTGGTTGTGCTGCCATCGTCTTCCTGCGTGTAACAAGCATTACCAGTGGCATGCTGGACGCGTCCAGCATATAAGGTGCGGAGCACCGCAACACAAGCCGCCACCGTTTCCTCTATCGTCTCCAGGTCAATCCGGCGCGTAGTCGCTCGGTCTTGCTATGCCCAACTCCCCCCCTTCCTGCCAAACTGCTCCTAGTGCGCAGCATTAGCATTTGTTCTTGATCTGCATTGTTGGCGCGGGAGGCCGAAGGCCGACCACCCCCCGTACAGTAATACGGGGGGAAATTCCCGCATGGGTTCGCTACCTGGCGCAAATTAAAAAGGGCCGTTCGGCCCTTTCTTCATTTCCTCTTTATCCCTCTCCTGGCTCTTTCGAGCGGTTGATCTCGAATCGCGATAAACATGATCTGCTCCATCGTGATCCTGTCGCCATACGGCGAAATAATCCACTTGCCTCGTATTTTCCATCCCTTCCAGCTTGCGTGGTGGTACCCCAAATCGAGCCCACTATACAGTTCCATCAGTCGCCTATGATGACTGGGTATTGGTTTTCCTTTATCCCAGCCCTCAACGGTTTTTTGACTTACGTCACATAATTGCGATGTTTTTTCCAGACTCAATCCGCACTTGTGGAACCTAAAAATGAAGTTTTCGTTAATGTTTTTTCTATTCACGCCCTATGCCTTAAAATTAAGCATGTTGCGCGAACCCCCTTATTTTTCCATCACTTACCATAAGGCGGCATAATGCGAAGTTAAACTTGTTCCTCAAAATGGGCCTATGTCATGCTATCCTAAGCGCATTCCGCTGTTACCCATCGGTATAATCGTTACTTACGAGAGCCATTATGACTTCCAGTCTTCTCATCATTCTTGGATTAATTGCTGCCAGTGCGTTTTTTACGGCATCGGAAATTGCGTTTGCCGCATCACGCAAGTTAAAGCTGCAACAACTTGCTGAGGATGGGCATCTCAGCGCCCAACAGATCCTAGATTTGAAATTGCACCCGGGCCATTTCTTCACTGTGGTGACCATAGGTTTAAATGCGGTGGCGATCCTGGCCGGTATCATCGGCGAATCCGCGTTGACGCCTTATCTCTCGGACTTGCTGGTGTTCTGGCTGGAGCCGCCCATGTTGGGTAGCGTCAGCTTCATCTTGTCGTTTGTGATTGTGACTTCATTATTTATCCTGTTCGCCGATCTTATCCCTAAACGCATTGCCATGATGTTGCCCGAATCCATCGCCATGTTGATCGTGCGCCCGATGCGTTTGTTGCTGCTGGTATTCCGGCCGCTGGTATGGCTGTTTAATGGTTCGGCCAGTCTGTTTTTGCGGGTGTTCAATATGCATATCCAGCAAAAGGAAGAGATCACGCCGGATGATGTCTATGCCATGGTGGCTGCTGGTGCTCAGGCTGGCGCACTGCGCAAACAGGAGCATCAGCTGATCGAGAACGTCTTCGAGCTGGATACTAAAACCGTCCCTTCGGCCATGACAGCCCGCGACAGCATCATCTTCTTCGATCGACTGGACAACGAAGAGCTGGTGAAACAGAAAATTGCCGATAATCCGCACTCCAAGTTTCTGGTGTGTGAGGATGTCATCGATCATGTCATCGGTTTCGTCGATACCAAGGACATTCTGTTGCGGATTATCCAGCAACAGAGCGTTTCCCTGCGCAGTGAAAGTCTGATCAAAGCCCCCTTGATGATCCCCGATTCGTTGACGCTTTCAGAAACCTTGGAAAGCTTCCAGGTGAATCGCCAAGACTTCGCCGTGGTGCTGAATGAATATGCACTGGTGGTCGGCATCATCACACTCAACGATGTGATGAATACCCTGATGGGCGATCTGGTATCGCCGCACAACCTCGAAGAGCAGATCGTGAAACGAGATGAAAACTCCTGGCTGATTGATGGCGCAGCCCCGATCGATGATGTGATGCGAGCACTGTCGATCCTGGAATTCCCGGAGGCGGAGAATTATGAAACCATCGCTGGTTTCATGATGTATATATTGCGCAAAATCCCCAAGCGCACCGATTCGGTCAACTTTGCCGGTTACAAATTTGAAGTGGTTGATATCGACAACTACAAGATTGACCAACTGCTGGTGACCCAGCTCCCTGCCCCCTCTATTGATGCCGATCTGTAATCCTGGATCTGAAGCGGAGCATTTCATGCAGCATTCCACACACGAATTATTACGTCACTGGCGCCGGGATTTTCACCGGTTTCCGGAGCCCGCCTGGTGTGAGTACCGTACCACCAGTCTGATTGCAGCGGCCTTGGCCCATGCCGGTTATGAGATCAAACTCGGCGATCAGATCGTCTCCATTTCGGCAGTCATGGGTCGCCATATTGATGAAGAGCAGGAGAAATCGCGGGCGTTGGCGCAAGGGGCCGATGCCGAGTGGCTGGATAAAATCAGCCTGACCGGTCTCATTGCCGAGCTGGATACCGGTCGGCCCGGCCCTTGTGTCGCGCTGCGGGTTGATCTGGATGCGGTCCATCTTCAGGAATCGGAGCAAGCAGATCACTATCCGGTACAAGCCGGTTTTGCCTCGCAAAATCCGGGCTGCATGCATGCCTGTGGCCATGATGGTCATGCGGCTTTAGGCGTGGTACTGGGTCTGATGCTAGCCGAGAAAAAAGATCAGCTGTGTGGTCGCATCAAGCTGGTCTTCCAACCGGCTGAAGAAGGCTGTCGCGGTGGTAAGGCCCTGGCATCGGGTGGCGAACTGGATGATGTCGACCAGCTGTATGCCATTCATCTGGGGATCCATGCGGCCAGTGGTGAACTGGTGGTTTGCCCGGATGGATTTTTAAGCTCTACCAAGTTTGATGTGGAATTTATCGGGCGCGCCGCCCATGCCGGACTGGAGCCCAACGCCGGAGCCAATGCCCTCGCCGCTGCCTGCCAGGCCGTAGGTCAGATGCTGGCCATTCCGCGTCATCGCGATGGCATGACGCGGCTGAACATCGGCCAGCTAACCAGCAATGGGGAGCGCAATGTGGTGCCCGCCTACGCCTTGTTGCAAGGGGAAACCCGTGGTGGCACCGCGCAACTCAACGACTATGTCTTTTCTGCGGTGCAACGGATCGTGCAGGGCACTGCCCTCGCCCACGATGTGGATTACCGTATCCGCCGTCAGGGGGAAGCGATTTCCATCCATAACTCGCCGGCGCTGGTCCATACCGTGACCCTGGTGGCCAGTCAGTTGGGATTCAACGTTATCCACAACCGGCCGTTCGGCGCCAGTGATGACGCCGGATTCTTGCTCGAACGCGTGCAAAAAAACGGCGGCCAAGCGGCGTATCTGGTCTTGGGAGCGACGCTCAGTGCCGGCCATCACGCCAGCTTGTTCGATTTTGATGAAGAAGCACTGTCTCGGGGGCTGGAGTTGCTGGACGCACTGTTTTGTCATCATCTGACTCCGGAGCCACTTGAGCTGGAAGAACCCGCCGTCTGATCGTCGGTAGCTGCCAATATAAACGCCTGGTTAATACCAGGCGTTTATATTTCTACCCGACGCGATTACGAGCCGGAGGTTGTCGATGCTGGCTGCTCGGCACCGCCCAAGGCCTGGAACAAGGTCATCTGGTTATTTAGCTGATCGCGCAGATTGCCCGCCAGCGCCAGCTCGGCAGTGCGGCGTTTCTCCTGCTCATCCAGCCACTCCTGCACGCCGGTGGCACCTTGGCGATAACGCACTTCGGCCAGTTGCTCACTGCGCTCCGCCAGTGCCAGCGCGCGCGCCAGATAGCGTTGCTGTTGTTGATAGTGCTCACGGGCCGATAACGCAGTTTCAACATCGGAGAGCGCCTGATACAGCGATTGCCGGAACTCCACCACCGCTTGGGCGTACTCCTCATCGGCCAGTTGTACATTCAACTGCTGCTGGTTCCAGTTGACGAAAGGCAAGCTCAATCCGGCACCCAGCGTACCGACCGGATCCTGGAGCACCTGGCTCAAGTCGGTACTTTGCCCGCCCGCACTCCCAGTCAATGACAACACCGGATACAAGCTCAGACGGGTGTTATCACCACTGGCCAGAGTGGAGCGCAGCCGATATTCACTGGCCTGCAAGTCGGGCCGCCGCGCCAACAGCTGCGCCGGGACTCCGGCCTGCGGTTGCGGCAGCACAACGCCATTCAGGCTGGTACGCTCGGCCTGCTGTTGTTCTGGGGGGGCATCAAACAAGATCGCCAAGGCATGGCGCTGGGCCGTGAGTTGCTGCCGGGTCTGGGTCAGGCTCGCCTCCTGAGTGGCCAGATCCTGCTCGGCTTGCAGCAGATCCAGACCGTCGGTCGCACCGGCTTGATGTTTTAGTTGCGCCAGCTCCAGTGCCCGACGGGTATCTTGCAGGCTGGCTTCCCCCAGGGTCAGGCTTTGATGCAAATAGGCGATTTGCCAATAGAGCTGGGCCGTGGTGCCAATCAGACTCAGCTCGGTTGCTGCCTTATCTTGCGCCGTTGCCTCGGCCTCCCAACGTGCAGCATCACGGCTACTGGCTAGGCGTCCCCAAAGATCCAGCTCATAACTAACCGAGGCTTCTACGGTGTGGCTTTGCGTCGAGTTACCGCCCGAGCTTAAGGGGCGCGAGCTCTGGGAGCTGGCGCTAACGGCCAAGTCCGGCGTGCGATTGGTAGCCGTCAGATCGGCCTGCAGGCGGGCCTTGTGCAATTTGATGCCCGCTACCGCCAGATCGTTATTGCGGGCTAGCACCTGAGTGATCAATTGGTCGAGAGTCGGATCCGCAAAGGCTTGCCACCAGAGAGCATTCTGTCGAGCAGAATCGCCATCCGCAGTGGTCTGTTGCTGCCAGTGCTCCGGCAATGAAACGACGGGGCGCTGATAGTCGGAGTGCAGCGCCGTGCAACCGCTCAGCAGCAAGGGAAGTCCCAGACACATCGGGATCAACAGTGCCAGCGGATGCTGGCACACACGTCGGGTCAATGTTGATTTATTCACGAGCTAACGCCTCAATCGGATCAAGCTGCGCCGCATTGCGCGCCGGAAGATACCCAAACAACACGCCAATCAGCGTCGAGCAGAATACGGCGACCAGAATGGAGGAAAATGAGAACACCATACTCATGGCCTGCACAAACCAGGAGAACACCACCCCGATCCCGAGCGACAACAGTACGCCGAGAGCGCCACCACACAGGCAGACCAGCACCGCCTCGATCAGGAATTGCTGCAGGATATCGCTCTGTCGCGCCCCTACCGCCATGCGGATCCCGATCTCCTGAGTACGCTCTGTGACCGACACTAGCATGATATTCATCACCCCGATCCCGCCGACAATCAGCGAGATCACTGCTATGGCCGAAATCAGCAGTGTCAGGGTGCCCGTGGTTTTTTGTACCGTCTTCAAGATGCTGTCACTGCTGTTGGTAAACACATCCAGCACCCCGTGGCGTTGGGTCAGCAGTTTCAGGATCCCCTGCTCGGCAATCGCGTTCGACATCCCCTCTTTTACCCGTACCGTGATCGAGCTGAAATAGTTCTGCCCCAACAGACGACTCATGGCCGAGGTATAGGGGATCCACACATTCAGGCTATCGGAGTTGCCAAACGGGCTCTCTTTCTCCGCCGTTACGCCGATTATGCGGCAGGGCAAACTCCCGAGCAGCATCACCTGCCCCAGCGGATTTTCGCCGTGAGGGAAGAATTTCTTCCAGGTGTTGTGATCAATGACCACCACCTGGGCTTGTTGCTGAACATCGTCACGGCTAAACAGCATTCCCTGGGCCGCGGTATAGCCGCGCACCCGGAAATATTGCTCGCCGACACCACCAATCGAGCCATTAGCGGTGATATTGCCATAGCGCAGGATCTGGCTGCTGCTCAGACTCGGGGTCACGCTATCGGTGTAAACTTGGGCTTGCAAAGCCACCAGATCCGCAGGCACCAGGGTCTCGATGGCCGCCGCCCGCTCGTCACCCCAACTTTTGCCCGGATAGATATCGATGGTGTTGGTGCCGATGGAGCTGATGTCGTTGACCACTTTTTGTTGGGCGCCCTGCCCCAACGCCACCACACTGACCACCGCCATAATGCCGATGATGATCCCCAGCATGGTCAGCAAGGTACGCATGCGATGGGAGGCCATGGCAATACCGGCCATCTTGAAGGCCTCGCTGAACTGTCCCCAGCGGGCTCGCCAGTGCTGGCGACGTTGCAAGGTGCCGACCGTATCCTGCTTGCTGGCGGTTGCTGCGCTGGCATTGCCGGGCGTCGATTCCACCTGTGGTTTTTGTGGTTGTTGTGGTTGTTGTGGTTGCTCGGGTTGATGACGTCGATCGGCAATGATCTCGCCATCATGGATTTCGATGATCCGCTCGGCATGAGCCGCCACTTGCGGATCATGGGTCACCAGGATCACGGTATGCCCTTGGGCATGTAACTCGCGCAGTATGGATATCACCTCCTGTCCACTGCGACTATCCAGCGCCCCGGTCGGCTCATCGGCCAGGATCACATCGCCGCCATTCATCAATGCCCGGGCAATACTGACCCGCTGCTGTTGTCCACCAGAGAGCTGTCCGGGGGTATGACCGAGCCGATCCGCCAATCCCAATCGGGTCAGCAACTGACGGGCATGTTCATGGCGCCGTGGCTTGTCATCACCGGCATAAATGGCCGGGATCTCCACATTGCCTACCGCATCCAGATGGGGCAGTAGATGATAGCGCTGGAAGATAAAGCCGAAGTGATGCCGCCGCAGCGCCGCCAGATCGTCCACCGACAACTCACGGGTTGATTGTCCGCGTACCCGGTAATCGCCCCGGGTGGGTCGATCCAGACAACCGAGAATATTCATCAAGGTGGATTTACCGGAGCCGGAGGCGCCAATAATGGCTACCAACTCGCCCGGATAGATGCTCAGGTTGATGGCCTTGAGCACGCTGACTTCCTCCTCGCCACTGAGGAAGCAGCGCTCTAGATTTTCCAGCTGCAATAAGGGTTCGGTCATGACTTATCCCCGGGGTGGCGGGCCACGCCGTTCGGATGAGTTCGCTTGCGCGGCGGCGGCACTCATGCTGTCACCCATCACCACCCGATCCCCTTCTTGCAAGCCGGCACGAATTTCCACATTCACGCTGTCTTTACGTCCTATGGTCACCAGACGGCGCTGGGGTTGACCCTGATCGAGTACCAGTACCTCATATTGACCGTTCTCTTGGCGGGCACCGAGCACCGACAGTGGGATCGCGAGTACCTGCTTGCTCTCCCCCAGAGTGATTTCCACCTGGGCAGTCATGGAAACACGCAACTTGTGATCCAGATTGGGCACATCAAACAAGCCGTTGTAATAGATGGCCGAGGTGGTCGTCGAACTGGTGGTGGTACTGGTGGAGTCCGAGCTTTCCGATTCCGGTGCCGGTTCAATGGCCCGCATGGTGGCTTGATAGCGGCTATCTGGATCACCGAGGATGGTGAAACTGGTGGCCTGACCCGGTTGCACCCGGATCACATCGGCTTCCGAGATCTGGGCCTTGACGGTCATGGTATCCAGATCGGCGAGTTTCAAAATGGTCGGTGCCGATTGAGATGAGACCACGGTCTGCCCCTCTTCGGTTACAATGGCAATCACAACGCCATCCATGGGCGCGCTGATGCGGGTGTATCCCAGATTCGCGGTGGCGGTGTCAACCTTGATATGGGCCTGACGAATTTGCGCATCCAGTGCCCGCAACTCGGCTCGAGTCTGGGCCTCTGCCGCCACGGCTTGCTCCAGATCCGCTTCGGCGCTGGCATCCTGATGGCGCATCGTCTGCTGGCGACGAAGTGCGGCACTATATTGTTTCAGCAACGCCTGTTTGGCCTGTTTTTGCGCCAGTACGTTATCCAGCGCCGCCTGGGCATCACGCAGATCATTTTGCTGGATCACCGGATCGATCTCGGCCAGCAGTTGGCCCTGAGTCACAGTATCACCGAGCTGAACCTTGAGCTGCTTGAGCTGACCGGAAACCTGGGCACCGACATTGACCTGTTTACGCCCCTCCAGCGAACCGGTGGCCAGTACCGTTTCGCGGATATCCTGACGACTGACCGGCACCGTCATGTATTCGACCGGCGGTGGAAATATCAAGGGCATGCCCCACCAGAATAATAAACCGGCCGCTATCAATGACAGTACGACACGGCCACGATAACGCAGCACCCAGGATTTCATCCCCTCTCCTCATTCATGATACTTGTCCGCGCAGACATAGGGCTTTTGGTAACGCCGAGCATGATAAATAGCCGCGGTCGGACCTCTAAGGAACCTTACAAGATTTTGCATAGCACAAGCAATTCAATAAATTGCGTGAAATCAGCAATATTCACCGGTGTTATTGGCGCGGCCATTTCCTTTTTGTCGTCGACAGCACTAAAATGTGCGCCCTTATTCTGTAATTGTCCTGAGAGAATCCCATGAGCACCTTCGTTTACCTGCAAAAAGAGCGGGAGCGGTCCCTTTTACGCCGTCATCCTTGGGTTTTTTCCAAGGCTATCGAGAACGTCAAAGGTAAACCGAACAACGGCGCACCGGTCGAAGTCTTCAGCAATGATGGCCGCTGGTTAGCACGAGGTGCCTGGTCTCCGGAATCCCAGATCCGCATCCGGGTCTGGACCTTTACCCGTAGCGAGCAGATCGACACCGATTTCTTCGTCCGCCGTCTGGCTGCCGCCCAAGCCGGTCGTCAGACCCTGATCGAGCAGCAAGGGTTGTCGGCCTATCGTCTGGTGGCCGCGGAATCCGATGGCCTGCCCGGCATCATCATCGACCGCTACAACGATTTTCTGGTTTGCCAACTGCTCTCCGCAGGCGCTGAATTCCACAAGAAGCAGTTGTTTGATGCCCTCAAACAACTGTTCCCGGAGTGCAGCCTGTACGAACGCTCCGATGTGCCGGTACGCAAGAAAGAAGGCCTGAGCGAACGCCATGGCGTGGTGTATGGTGAAACCCCTCCGGATGAGCTGGTGATCGAAGAGAACAATGGCGTCAAGATCGCCATCGATATCAAGACCGGCCACAAGACCGGCTTCTATCTGGACCAACGGGATAACCGCGCCATTGCTGGCCGCTATGCCAAGGGACGCAAGGTTCTCAACTGCTTCTGCTACACCGGCGGTTTCGGTGTCTATGCCCTGCAAGGTGGCGCCAGTGAAGTGATCAACGTCGATGTCTCCGAGCCAGCGCTGGCGTTGGCCCGGCGCAATGCCGAGCTCAACCAGCTGGATCTGAGCAAGGCCCAGTTTCTCAAGCAGGACGTGTTCAAAATGCTGCGCGAGTGTCGCGAGCGTGGCGACAAGTTCGACATGATAGTGCTGGATCCGCCGAAGTTTGCCGAGAGCAAAACCCAGCTTGAAGGCGCCTGCCGTGGCTACAAGGACATCAACCTGCTGGCTTGCCAGTTGTTGAACCCGAACGGCATCTTGCTGACCTTCTCCTGCTCCGGTCTGATGACTTCCGATCTGTTCCAGAAAGTGGTCGCCGATGCCGCACTGGATGCCGGCCGCGAAGCGCAGATCATCGAGCGTATGGGCCAGGCCGCCGACCACCCGATATCAGTCGCCTATCCGGAAGGTTTCTACCTCAAGGGCCTGGTCGTCCGCGTCCTGTAATCCCGCTGTTATTCTGCTCAAAAGCCCGCGATTATCCGCGGGCTTTTTTTCAATTTTTCCACGTAACACTATGCGCGAAGTCTCGCTCTTAATGGGACTGCATGGATCCCGTTAAATTCCAAGCCAATATCATTCAAATTTTTTACCGTGGCCCAAGATAAAGCTGCACTTTATATCTTCCGTAATGAAGGTATGGGTGCTGGTGTGAAGATGGATGTATTGATTGATGGCGCGCCGGTAGGACAAACTGCAGCACATACCTTTATTTATTCCCGGAAAACACAGCATCACCTCAAAATCAGAAAATACTGACACCATCGAAATAGATGCCAAGCCAGGCACACTCACATATGTATGGCAAGAAGTCAAAATGGGTGTTTTATATGCCAGAACAAAATTATCCGTGGTGAGTGATTTCCAAGGGAAAAAAGGTGTTCAGGAATCCAAGTTGATTGTTAGCCAATGACATTTATTTGAATCCGTGGATGGCGCATATATTGATGCGCCATTCATTGGCAATGAATAACAATTCAATGCATAAATAATCGTTTATCTAAAACTTATCCTCTAACCATCGCACTTGCTTCAGCTCTCCATTACAATGCGCCGTATCGATTGATAACGCCTCTTCTGGGATATCATGCCGCGCAAAACGCACGCACTGCTGTTGGTTGGCCGTGATAATTGGCAGAAAGACGAAGCCTTGAACCAGAAACTACTGACCAGGCTCCGCAAGACACCTATCGAGATCTATTGGGAGGATCCGGCAGGAGCCGTCATTTATCGACTGCGACAGCTCGAACAAAAAATAAGCGGACTCCCCAAGGGCGTTAAGACATTTAATTTACGAATCGTGCAGTTATTCTATGCACTGCTTCACCCATCTTATTTCAGCTATCTTTTCCGCCGCAAAAAACAGGCTATCGAGAGCCGCTGTAACTATCTGGAGCTGCGCATTCGGGAACTCGGCATAGCCGACTGCGTGACCCTGTTATCACGCTCATCCGGAGGGAGGGTCTCATCCCTTATCGCAGACAAGATGGCACTAAAACAGATTATCTGTTTGGGTTATCCATTTAAACACCCCCAACAACCGGATGAGCCGGAGCGGTATTTACATTTGTCCGCGATCAATACGCCGATGATTATTATTCAGGGCGCCCAGGATGAATATGGCGGCCTGGATGTTCCAGAGCGTTATATGCTGAGTCCGCGGGTTGAACTTTCATTTTTCGATACTGACCATAATTTCAATATCGATGACCAAGCGGCGGATTCGATTGTGGAAAAAATCATTAGAATGATCTGTCCCTCCGAACTCCGTCCATAGCGGTAGCGCCGTCGCCCCATTCACGCGACAAGTGTCGTAGGAGATATTCATGCTTAGACTCAGACCCATGTTGCCGGAAGAGTTTCCTGCTTATTGTGATTATTTTATCGCCGACTACAGCGAGGAGCTGGTCGAAAATTATGGCCACCCCAAAGCGCTGGCTATTGAATTAGCCAAGAGTGACCTGCAGCGTTATTTCCCTGCCGGTCCGGTCAGCCAGGGCCATTCCCTGCTGTGTCTGGATGCCGAGATTGCTGGCCAGATCTGCCGGGTTGGCTATTTATGGCATGCCATCCATGCTGCCGATCACTCGACATTTATCTATGACTTGTATGTAGAAGCGGCCTATCGCAGTCAGGGCTTTGGCAAGCAGGCTATGGTGGCGTTGGAGCAACAACTGCAACCGCTCGGCATTCAGCAGATCAAACTGCGAGTGGCCTACCACAATCAACGCGCTTGCAAACTCTATCAAGAGCTCGGGTTCGCTATCACCGGTTTTAATATGTCGAAAAATATTACTCATCCCGTGAGCGACTAAGCCGGTATCCCCGTGACAGCACCATTCTCCCCAACTGGCGGCCAAACTGCGCCCATGCCGAATGCTTCCGCACGTTAGAAAACGTGCGACATGGGCCGGAGAAAATATATATAATTTAGTCCTTTGGCATTACTAGCGAGTGGGCTCCATGGCTTCGATTCAGGCAGATGTTACTTTGGTTGGCGGCGGTATTATGAGCGCAACACTCGCCATGTTGCTGCACCGTCTGAACCCGGCATGGCATATCTGTATGATTGAACAGCTCTCGGATGTGGCTCAGGAAAGCTCGCAAGCGTTACACAACGCCGGTACCGGCCATGCCGGTTATTGCGAGCTCAATTACACCCCGCCCGACTCACAGGGGCACGTCGATATTCAGCGAGCACTGGAGATCAATGCCGCTTTCGAGATCTCGTTGCAGTTCTGGTCCCATCTGGTGGAGTCCGACCCCACACTCGATGCATCAACCTTTATCAACCGGGTTCCGCACCTGAGTGCGGTGTGGGGCGAGCAGAATATCGCGTTTCTTAAATCACGTTATACCGCGATGAAATCTCACCCCCTGTTCGCGTCGATGCAATGGGCGGACGATCCGCACACCTTGCAACAATGGATGCCCTTGATGCTGGCTGGCCGGGCGGTCGAGCCCAAGCTAGCAGCCACTCGCGTGGCGCATGGCTCGGATGTCAATTTCGGTGCCCTGACCCGAACCTTGATCCACTATTTGCAGCAGCATGGTCGTTTCGAATTACTGACCAACACCAAGGTGATGGGGCTACACCCAAGCCATGGCGGGAAAAAAAGCTGGACCCTGAAAGCGAGAAAACAGCCCGGCAGCGAGACGCTGACCATTGAAAGCCCATTTGTCTTTTTAGGCGCTGGTGGCAGTGCGCTGCACTTACTGCAAAAATCGGGGATCAAGGAAGCCGCAGGTTATGGCGGATTTCCGGTGAGTGGCCAGTGGTTGATTTGCCAGGATCCGGCCATCGTTCAGCAGCATCATGCCAAAGTGTATAGCTTGGCTCCGGTCGGCGCCCCACCCATGTCGGTACCCCATCTGGACACCCGGATCATTGATGGCAAACCCAGTCTGCTGTTCGGTCCCTACGCCGGTTTTACCACCCGGTTTTTGAAACATGGCTCCCGGCTGGATTTGGTCAAATCGGTGAAACCCAACAATCTGAAGAGTCTGATTGGCGCTGGCACCTATAACCTGGAACTGACGAAATATCTGGTGAAAGAGGCCCTCAAAAACCACAGCCAACGCATGGAATCGCTGACGGAGTTTATGCCGCTGGCCCGTCCGGAGGACTGGAAACTGGCGCACGCCGGTAAGCGGGTGCAGATCATCAAGGGCTGTCACCAGAAATGGGGAAAACTCGAATTTGGTACCGAGATAGTTGCCGCCGAGGATGGTAGCCTGGCGGCGTTACTGGGTGCCTCGCCCGGCGCCTCTGTGAGTGTCAAAACCATGCTGGATGTGTTGGTGCGTTGCTTCCCGCAGCAGATGCAATCGGCCGCCTGGCAGGACAAGCTCAAGGCGATGATCCCCTCCTTCGGCCGCTCCTTGATCACGGATGCCGAACTATCGGCTCAGGTCAGAGCCTACACCCTGGATCGGCTGAAACTATCCGTATAGCCGAATAATCTCGATGGCGGCATCCCTGCCGCCATCGGTCTGCTTTTCGTCCAGACTCCATCCCTCCTCATTCCCAGCCGCTGGCGATCTCGCCTTCGCTCACGGACTGGTATTGCCCTCTGGCGCAGCCAAATATGCCCCAAAAGAATCCAAATAATGGCTTTCCTGGTTAGTCCGCCCCGACATTCAGATCCATTCGCGCCACATGTATATTGAAATAAAAAATCATGAAAGCGCTTGCAGAGGTGTATTTACAGGGCTCGTTTGTTATGGAATCATCTAAATGATAGATGTATCATGTTAGACTTATTCGAAATTTTAAATTCAAAAGTAACAAATTTCGATTGTAAGTTGGCTTTTGTTTTCACTGTTTAGGCGGGCTTTTCGCAAGTCATTTAAATAATTTTGCCACTCGGTACAGGCTACTATGACCCTACCTTTTCTGGATATCTCCCGCCCTTGGCTGAGATTGTGTTATGCCCTGCTGTGTTTTCTGTTATTCCTCTGTGTCGGCATGCTGTTACTGCAAAAGAGTTATAAAACTCAGTTAGAAGAAGCCTCGCTGCGCGATGCCAAGCGTATCTTGACGGATGTCGAGGCGTTACTCCTTGAAGCAGATAAGAGCAATCATCAAGCAGCCAAATTATTAACTGCTCCCTGTGCGAATGTCACCATCGCCTTGAGTAAGATTGCGGCCTTATCACCCGTGATTCGCTCCAGCAGTCTGGCCCGTGATGGTCAGTTTTATTGTTCCTCTATTTTTGGTGTTCGCTCCTGGCGAGAAAAAGACCCCGACTATCAAGCGGGTCGGTTACAGCTATTCCCGGGTAATTTTGTCACCCCTGAACATCCATTTCTATCTTTACGCTCCGCATTCCCCAATGGCGAAGTAGTCAGTACCATTGATTCTGAAACACTCAGATACGTACTATCAACGCGGCGGGAAAATTCAAATGCACTATTAAATGTCGGCTATTATTGGCTGGATAGCCAAGGCGAATTTAGGCATAACGCCACCTTTTCGGAACACTTTCGTCATGAAACATTGAGCTCGACAAAGTTCCCCCTCTCTATTCATATTCTCTTATCCCCAGTCAACCGTCTTAGCGATGCGTTAAGCAGCAATAAAGTGAGTGTTGGCTTTTTAACACTATTCTCCCTGCTGGTTTCTGCGGTGACCTGGTGGTTATTGGGGCGTCCCCGCTCGCCGATTGGTGAAATAGCCCGCGCGATTCGGGCGCATGAATTTATTCCCTTCGTCCAGCCCCTGGTGGATGCCAAAAGCCATGAAATCTGTGGCGCCGAAGTATTAATGCGCTGGAAGCATCCATCGGTCCAGGGCGGGAGCATACTTTGTTGGTTATTTAACCAAAGAATAGTTGTGCCCGATAATTGTCATCCCAGCTTGCTTTTTTTA
>NZ_BAAGVN010000354.1:0-48826 GCF_054780855.1 Pseudaeromonas pectinilytica | reverse complement strand
TTTTGGCGATTAAATCAGATCACAAACGAAGCCTTTTTTCTATCTATTTCAATTGGTTGTAGCTAAAGATCCTGTACATGAATGACTATTAAATAAAAAAGCCCCGGCATAGTGACCGGGGCTTTAATTCGAATTAATTGTTTATCTCTGTTATTCAGCCTTTTCCTTGAACTCGCACAGATCTTCAATCAGGCAGGAGCCACAACGGGGTTTACGGGCGATGCAGGTATAACGGCCGTGCAGAATAAACCAGTGATGCACATCCAGCTTGAATTCCGCCGGGACATGCTTGAGCAGTTTCTGCTCCACTTCGTCGACATTCTTGCCGGGGGCAAAACCGGTGCGGTTGGCAACGCGGAAAATATGGGTATCCACGGCGATGGTGGGCCAGCCGAAGGCGGTATTGAGCACCACGTTGGCAGTCTTGCGGCCCACACCGGGTAGTGCCTCTAGTGCGGCTCGATCCTCCGGTACTTCACCGCCGTGCAGGGTCAACAACTGCTGGCAGGTCTTGATCACATTTTCGGCCTTGGCGTTATACAGGCCTATGGTCTTGATATAGGACTTGAGGCCATCCAGGCCGAGCGCCAGGATGGCGGCCGGGGTATTGGCGACCGGATAGAGCTTGGCGGTGGCCTTGTTCACCCCGACATCGGTGGCCTGCGCCGAGAGGATCACCGCAATCAGCAGCTCGAACGGTGAGCTGTAATGCAGCTCTGTGGTCGGGTGGGGATTGGCCTCGCGCAGACGCTCGAGGATCAGTCGACGTTTATCCTTGTTCATGGAGCCAGATCCTCGTATCCGTCCTAGAGAGTCGTCATCCGTGCGCGCTCGACCTGTGCCTTGACCCGCAAGGTGCGGCGGGAGAGGCGGGCATCGATCAGATTCTTGATGGCGATGATAAAGCCCAAGGCCAGAAACGCGCCCGGTGGCAAGATGGCCAGCAAGAAGCCGCTATCGGCGGTAAACAGTTCAATCTTCAATCCGGCGGCCCATGGCCCGAGCAGCTGCTCGGCACCGGCAAACAGGGTGCCTTGGCCGAGGATCTCGCGCAGCCCGCCCAAGACCAGCAGCACCAGAGTAAAACCGAGCCCCATCATCAGGCCATCAAACAGCGCCAGCAGTGGCGGGTTGCGGTTGGCGAACGCCTCGGCCCGGCCAATGATGACGCAGTTGGTCACAATCAAGGCGATAAAGATCCCCAGAGCCTGGTACAAGTCATAGAGGTAGGCGTTCATGACCAGCTGCACGCAGGTCACCAGGGCCGCAATGATCATCACATACACCGGGATCCGGATTTCATTCGGCACCCAGTTGCGCACCAGGGAGATGGCCAGGTTGCTGAGCATCAGCACGGCAGCGGTTGCTACTCCCAGTCCCAAGGCGTTGGTCGCCGAGGTGGTGACGGCGAGGGTCGGGCAGAGACCGAGGATTTGCACCAGCGCCGGGTTATTTTTCCATAACCCTTGCTTGGCGATGTCGGCGAGTTGCCCTGATGCTTTGAGTTCGCTGTCGCTCATGGTGTCTCCTGGCAAGCCGGGGCCTGCGTCAGTTCCTGGGCATGTTGTTGCAGCAGCAACAGCACATTTTTAACGCCTTTGACCACGGCTCTGGGCGTAATGGTGGCGCCGGTGAACGAGTCGAACATACCGCCATCTTTACGCACGGCCCAGCGGGGATCTGGATCACCCAGCAACGCCTGACCGGTGAAACTATCGATCCAGTTCGATTTGCTGCGCTCTATCTTGTCGCCCAGTCCCGGGGTTTCGCGGTGAGCCAGTACCTGGACCCGACTGATTTTTCCATCCGTGGTCACCGCCGTCAGTAAGCGGATCGCCCCGGAGTAACCCTGGGGCGCCACCGACTCGATGATATACCCGGTCACCGTCTCGCCCTTGCGTGCGATATACACCGGATGCGGCAAGTCGTCGCCCAGCAATTCGGGCAGGCGCAACTGCACGCAGCTGGCAGACAAGTCGTTATCGTACAGCTGCGCAGGCAGTAGCTCGCCCAGCGTTTGCTGCAACTGTTTCTGGCTCTGTCCGGCAATGCGACCACGGGTGAAGTGGTCGGTGACAGCCACCAGTGCGGTGCAGCCCAGGGCAAACAGGGCCAGACGTACGCCATTTTTTGTCATGGAATGAAACATCGTCTAGCCTCCTTTCGAATTGCTGCGGGTGCCATAAACCGCCGGCCGCGTCATGGAATCGAGCAGGGGCGTGCATATATTGGCCAGCAGCACGGCAAATGCCACGCCATCGGGGTATCCGCCCCAGTGGCGGATGAGGAACACCAGTCCACCGATCAGGGCGCCAAACAGTAAGCGGCCCCGGGGTGTGGTGGCGGCGGTCACCGGATCGGTGGCGATAAAGAAGGCTCCCAGCATGGTCGCGCCGGATAACAGCTGCAGCGTCGGGGAGATAAAGTGGACCGGATCCAGATGCCAGGCGATGGCGGAGCAAGCCGTCAGGCTGAGCAAAAAGGCGGTGGGAATATGCCAGGCGATGGTGCCCAGTCCGATGAGAAACAGGCCGCCTGCCAGGAAGGCCAGATTCACCCACATCCAGCCGATACCGCCTGCGCCCCACTGACCGAGTGCGGTAAATTGCGGCTCTTGTTGCACCTGTTGTACCGCTTTACCAAGGCCGAGCTGGGTCTTCATGGTATCCAGCGGCGTGGCGCTGGTGGTGCCATCCACGCTCTGGCGGATCTGCATCAGGCTCACTCCGTCACCTGTGCTGCCGTGGAGGATCAGCGCCGCGGCGCGGGTCAGATCCGGTTGTTGCTGGCTCACCCCCTGGGGCGGCATCCAGCTCGTCATCTGGCTGGGAAAGGAGACCAGCAGCAACACATAAGCCACCATGGCCGGATTAAACGGATTCTGACCCAGGCCGCCGTAGAGCTGCTTGGCAACGATGATGGCAAAGGCCGTCCCCAGAACCACCAGCCACCAGGGGGCCAGCGGCGGCAGGGCGACGGCAAGCAACGCCGCGGTCAGAATGGCACTGCTATCGCGCAGCGCGGGTCCTATAGAACGTTGCCGCAACAGCAGCACCAGGGATTCAGTCAGCAGGGCGGTCAGAGTGGCCAGCAACAGCTGGATGATGACGCCATAGCCGAAGAAATGAACTTGTACCGCCACACCAGGTAACAGGGCCAGCAGGACCATCCGCATCATGGTGGTGGTGGTCTGCTGGCTATGGCCATGGGGCGCGCTTGCAATGGTAAATGCCATGGTCAGTGAGACTCCGTGGAAGAGGGTGGGGTTGGGTCGGCGGGTGCGGACGCTGATTGCTCGGCTTGCTGGGCCGCCACTTGCTCGGCCTTGCGCGCCTTGGCGCGGGCCACAGCCGCAGCAATGGCCGCTTTCTTGGGATCCTCGTGCGCTGGAGCCTCGGGCGCGGCGGGTGACTCGTCTGCGGCGGACATCGCAGGCTGGGTCGCAGCGGCTTGTTGCTCCGCTTTGCGAGCCTTGGCACGGGCCACAGCCGCAGCAATCGCCGCTTTCTTGGGATCCAGCGCCGCAGTTTCGGACGCTGGTGCCTCGGGCTCGGGTGTCTCGGCTGGCTGGGTCGCAGCCGCTTGTTGCTCCGCCTTGCGAGCCTTGGCGCGAGCGACAGCCGCGGCAATCGCCGCCTTCTTGGGATCCAGCTCCGTAGTCTCGGGCGCTGGTGCCTCGGTAGCCGTGCTAATAGCAGGCTGAGTGGCCGCAGCTTCCGAAGGTGTGACGGGGGCGTCCGACGCCGCTTGTTGCTCCGCCTTGCGCGCCTTGGCACGGGCCACAGCGGCGGCAATCGCTGCTGTTTTCGGGTCAGTGCTGGTTTGAGCCGGGTTGTCTTGGGCTGGGCTGGCAGCCGTCAAAACCGGGGTAACCGCAGGGGGCTGAGTCGCGGACTCTTGCTGGCGTTGCAGAGCCTGCTGCTTACGGGCCGCGCGAGCGGCCTGAATGGCTTCACTGCCCAGATTGGGGATCCCGGGAGTGGTCGCACTGGCCGCCAATTCTGCTTGCCGGGCCTTGACCCGGGCCAGGGCGGCGGCAATCGGATCACTACCGCCAGCTTGTTGGGTCATCTGCTCACGGCGGGCCTGACTGGCTTGCTGGTGGCGATTTTCCCGGCTCAGACGGTCCGCTTCGAGTCGCTGTTTCTTGGCCTCAAAGCGCTGCTTGGCACGTTCGGCTTGCTGCGCTTCCTCCTCCAGTCGACGCAATTCGGCTTTTTCTTCCCGATAGTACTGCACCAGCGGAATGCTGCTGGGACAGACCCAGGCGCAGGCACCACATTCGATGCAGTCATCGATATGGTACTCCTGGGCCTTATCGTGCTCGCCGGCTTTGCTGTACCAATAGAGCTGCTGCGGCAGCAGGCTGACCGGGCAGGCGTCGGCACATTGGCTGCAACGAATACAATTCATCTCTTCGCCCGGCGGCGGCAACTCCACCTCGCTGGGGGCCATCAGGCAGTTACTGATCTTGACGATAGGCACATCGGCATGGGGCAGGGTAAAGCCCATCATGGGGCCACCCATAATGATGCGTTGCCGGGGCTCGGGATTGAGTTGGAACTGGCCCAGTAACCAGCGCACCGAGGTGCCCAGGCGCACCCAGGCGTTGCCCGGCTTGCCGAAGCGATCCCCGGTCAGCGTGACCACGCGGCGGATCAGGGGTTCATCGTCTATGACCGCCTGGCGCACGGCGAACACGGTGCCGACGTTGAGCATAATGATCCCGAGGGTCAGGGAGCGTTTGCCCGACGGCACCTGGCGCCCGGTTAGAACTTCGATCAGTTGCCGTGCGGCGCCCGAGGGGTACTTGGTCGGGATCACCCGGACCTGGACCTGCTCGCCATCGACCACGGCCTGCATGGCGGCAATCGCCTGAGGCTTGTTATCTTCAATGGCGATCAGCACTAGCCGGGGTTTGAGGATATGGCGGACCACCTCGATCCCCTCGGCGATGCGTTGTGCCTCCTCGCGCATCAGGCGATCATCGCAACTGATGTAAGGCTCGCACTCCGCGCCATTGATGATCAGGATTTCAACCTTTTCTCGCCCTGTGGCCAGTTTCACATCGGTGGGGAAACCGGCGCCGCCCAAACCGGCGATCCCGGCTTCATGGATGCGACCAACGAGCTCCAGCGGTGTCAGGCTCTGATAATCCGGCAGCGGGAAGCGCTCACGCCACTCATCCAGACCATCGGGTTGGAGATGAATACACAGCTCGCTGAGTCCGGAGGGGTGGGCCACGGTATGGGGCTCTATGCTGCTGATGATGCCCGAGGTCGGGGCATGGATCGGCACCTGCATCCGGGATTCGGGTCGGGTCAGCGGCTGGCCGGTAAGGACCCGGTCGCCCGGTTTCACGATCACCTCTGCACTGGAGCCGATATGTTGCTTGAGGGGCAGTACCAGCAAGGGTGGAATTGCCGCTTCGACCAGCGGCACCTCACTGGATTCGAGCTTGTGTTCTTCAGGATGGATACCACCGTGGAAGTCCCAGAGCTTGCCACTCCAGATCTTGTCAATGACACGACTCAGAGTCATTTGATCATCCTTACCGGAATAGTTTCCAGATCCCAGTTCCAGGAGTCCGGGGTGGTGGGAACGTCGATCATCTCGATGCAGTCGGTCGGGCAGGGATCGACACAGAGATCACAGCCGGTACATTCACTCTTGATCACGGTATGCATCATCTTGGCGGCACCGACAATGGCATCCACCGGGCAGGCCTGGATGCACTTGGTGCAGCCGATACACAGATCCTCGTGGATAAAGGCGACCCGTTTGATGGGGCGTTCGATTTCGTCGCTACTGGGCACCTCAACCCCCATCAGGTCAGCGATGCGCTTGATGGTGGGTTCCCCGCCGGGAACACATTTGTTGATGACATCGCCATTGGCAATCGCCTCGGCGTAGGGGCGACAGCCCGGATAGCCGCACTGCCCGCACTGGGTCTGGGGCAGCAGGGCGTCGAGTTTTTCCACAACCGGGTCGGCGTCGACCCGGAAGCGAACAGCGGCGTAGCCCAGCAGCAGGCCGAATAGCAATGCCAGCAGCGCAAATAGCGCGAGAACAATCAGAATATGGCTCATGTCAGGATTTGATCAGTCCGGTAAAGCCCATAAAAGCCAGCGACATCAGGCCGGCAGTAATCATGGCGATGGCGATGCCACGAAACGGCAAGGGCACGTCCGCGGCGGCCAACCGCTCCCGCAGGGTGGCAAACAGCATCAGAACCAAGCTGAATCCCAATCCGCCACCCAGGCCGTAGACCACACTCTGCAAGAAGTCATGACGTTCGGTGACGTTGAGCAGTGCCAGGCCCAGAACGATGCAATTGGTGGTGATCAGCGGCAAATAGATGCCCAGCAGGCGATAGAGATCCGGGCTGGTTTTGTGCACCACCATCTCGGTAAATTGCACCACTACGGCGATGACCAGGATAAACGCCATGGTGCGCAGATAGGCAATATCCAGCGGGATCAGCAGCCAGTGATCCACCAGATAGGAGAGAGCCGAGGTCAAGGTCAATACGAAGGCGGTAGCCAGTCCCATGCCGACCGCGGGCTCCAATTTTTTGGAAACCCCCATGAAGGGACATAAGCCGAGAAATTTGACCAGTACGAAGTTATTGACCAGCACAGTACTGATGAACAGCAGCAAATATTCACTCATAACATCGGTTGGCTCCGGAAAAATGGCCGTCATTATCGTCCCTTGGCGAGCCCATAACAACCTCAAAAACCGTATAACAACTCGGGATCGGCGGTATATGGCTGGCGATCCTGAGGTCTGCTCGCTAGACTGACCGCCCGTCTCTCAATACCAGCGTTTTATGCTGTATTTCTCCCGGATTCTCCCTGGAATTACCGCGTATTGGCTGTGGATATAGCAAGGAATGATGAAAAGTGTCTAACTCCTCGCCAAGCTGGCTGCCGATGGCCGCGCTGACTCTGGCAATGGCGCTCTGGTCCAGTGCTTTTATCGCCTTGAAGAACATTCTGGCGGTCTGGGGCCCGGGACAGGTTATTTTTGCCCGTATGCTGGTGGCCTCGATCTGCTTCTTGCTGCTGCTGAAATATTGGCGGCGCATCCGTTATCAAGCCGGGGATTGGCGCTGGCTGGCACTGATGAGCCTGGCCGAGCCCTGTTTGTACTTCTCTCTGGAGGCCAATGCCCTGACTTATACCAGCGCCGGGCAGGCTGGCATGGTTACTGCGACTCTGCCGCTGATGGTGTCGTTCACCGCATTTTTCATGCTGGGGGAGCGTATCTCCTCCCGTCAGTTACTCGGCTTTTTGCTGGCCATCAGCGGTGTGGTGTGGCTCACCATGGCCGGTGACCATCAGGCCAGTGCGCCTGCGCCCTTGCTGGGTAACCTGCTGGAGCTGGGAGCCATGGCCTGTGCCTCGTTTTATGCCGTGTTGTTGAAGAAATTATCCAGTCGTTACAGCCCGCTGTTTCTCACTGCCATCCAGGCGTTTACCGGCGTGCTATTTTTCGCCCCCATGGCCTGGTTTGAACCGGTGCCTTTGCAGCTGGGCTGGCAAGAGTTCAGCTATGTGCTCTATCTGGGGGCTTGTGTCACGCTTGGTGCCTATCTGTTGAATAACTGGGCGATCACCAAGCTGCCGGTCACCATGGCGGCGGCCTACAGCAACCTGATCCCGGTCTTTACCCTGCTGCTGGCTTATCTGCTGCTGGGTGAAACCATGAATAGCCAACAGTTGCTGGCCTGCGGTGTGGTGTTTGCCGGTGTCGTTCTGAGTCAGTTGCGCTCCCGAACGGCGCTCGCCACGGCACAGCCTGTGACTGCCGGGGAAGGCGCTTCCTGACCGGGCCCAGCCTTCGGTCGATAAGCTGTCGCCAGCTTTGCGCTATCGCCAGACTGTTTTACTATGCAGATCAAAGCAGAAGCCGGACGTGCGTTGGGGGATAGGCTTATTTCTCAGCGCCGTACTGATGTCCGGGTCTGGAATCTTCGTTGTTACTCCGCTGAGGTCTCATGCGTCTACAAGTCAGTTGTGAAGATCGGCTCGGCCTGACCCGCGAATTGCTGGCTCGGCTGGAAGAGCATGCCATCGACTTGCGCGGGATCGAGCTGGATGTCAGTGGTTTTATCTACCTGCACTTTCCGGAATTGGGTTTTGAGCGCCTGCAGCAGCTGATGCCGGAAATTCGCCGCATCAAGGGCGTGCTGGATGTCAAAACGGTCCCCTTCATGCCCTCGGAGCGCGAGCACCATCAGGTGCAGGCGCTGATGAAGGCGTTGCCGGATCTCATCTTCACCATCGATGTCCGCGGGAAGATCTCCCATGTCAACGATGCGGTGCTGAACATATTGCGACTGGATCTCAAAGATGTACTCGGCCTGCAAGTCGGCTCCTTTCTCAAAGGATTCAACTTCCCATCCTGGCTGCAGGAGGGCGCGCGGCAGGGGGAAACCTGCAAGCTGGCCTTTGCCGGTGAGGATTATCTGGGCGATATCTTGCCGATCGCCATTCCCGAGCCGCGACTGGCTGGCGCGGATAGTCACTCGGTACCGGCCAGTGCGCTGGCCGGTGCTCTGGTGATCCTCAAGTCAGCCCGTCGGGTCGGCCATCACTTCAATCTGCTGCAATCCCGGGATGAGAGTCGCTTCGAGCTGTTTATGGCCCACAGCAGCGTGATGCAAGCCTTGCTGCATCAGGCTCGCCGACTGGCGGCCCAGGATTTGCCGCTACTGATCCAGGGTGAAACCGGCTCTGGCAAGGAGATGCTGGCTCGGGCTTGCCATCGCGAGAGCCTGCGGGCGCAAGGCCCTCTGCTGGTGCTCAATTGTGCCGCCTTGCCGGATGAAGTCGCCGAACATGAACTATTCGGCTCGGCACCTGGAGCCTTCGGTGCCCAGTGGCCGGGTAAGAAGGGGCTGCTGGAGCAGGCCAGTGGCGGCTCTTTCTTGCTGGATGAGGTCTCCGGGATGTCACCGCTGCTGCAGAGCAAATTGCTGCGGGTGCTGCAGGATGGCCGCTTCCATCGCGTCGGCCAGACCGAGGAGGTGCGGGTCGATGTGCGGATCCTCTGTACCTCGCGGCATTCATTGCAGGAGCGGGTGCAGCAAGGGTTGTTTCGTGAGGATCTGTTCTTTCGCCTCAGCGTGTTGCAACTGGAGATGCCGCCCCTGCGTCAGCGTCAGGCGGACATACTGCCGCTGGCCCAACAATTGGTGGTCCAGATCTGCGATGAACTGCAGCGCTCTCGACCGCGTTTTTCCCGCCATCTGGATGAATTCTTGCTCGGTTATCCCTGGACAGGCAATGTGCGCCAACTGCGCAATGCCCTCTATCAGGCGTTAACCCTGCTCGAAGGCGATGAGTTGGAGCCCCGGGATCTGCGTTTGCCCCATGTGGAGGCGGCGGCGCACTCGCTGGAGCAGTGGTTTGATGGCTCCTTGTCTGATGCGAGTAAACGCTTCGAGAAGGCGATGCTGGAGCGGCTCTATCCGCTTTATCCATCCAGTCGGCAATTGGCGGTTCGTTTGGGCGTCAGCCATACCGCGGTGGCCAATAAACTGCGGGAATATGGCATTGGCAAAAAGCATGAACCCTGATGAGTGTTGGCTGGGGGAGAGAATGCGGGTCAGTGAAGGGGCTAGGGTGAGCGGTTTGCGCTAGGAAAAATCAGCCCCACCGCGAGCGGCGAGGCTGACAGATATGAAGACTAATCGGCGGTAGTGACCGCTTTTTCGATCAGTTGCAACCCTTGATGGCTGGCTTCCAGATAGGTGAACTTTTCATCCCAATCCCCCAGTACGATACGCTCG
Source organism: Pseudaeromonas pectinilytica (assembly GCF_054780855.1). Classification (NCBI taxonomy): domain Bacteria; kingdom Pseudomonadati; phylum Pseudomonadota; class Gammaproteobacteria; order Aeromonadales; family Aeromonadaceae; genus Pseudaeromonas; species Pseudaeromonas pectinilytica. The sequence goes on along the minus strand of NZ_BAAGVN010000354.1, from coordinate 39,027 downwards.
GCCGGTCGGCGGCGACCGCTGGTTTCCAGCACCTCGAATCCCAGATCATGGCGAGCCGGTTTATGGGTATGACCGTGGATCATCAGGCTGGTCTGGTGATGGTGCATGATGTGGGTGACGGCTTCCGGGGTCACATCCATCAGCATCAGGGATTTGCCCTTCTTGCCCTGCCGCATCTTGCCGGCAATCTCCATCCGTTTGGACAGCGGGAGGCGCAGGAAGATCCAGCGTAGCCAGCGCCAACTGGTGATGCGGCGAAAGCGCTGGTACTTCTCATCCAGGGTGCACAGTTGATCCCCATGTAACAACAAGGCTCGACGACCGTAGAGCTCGAGGACGAACTCGGCGGGTAGCAGAGTCATGCCCGCTGCCCGGGCGAAGGCCTTGCCGATCATGAAATCCCGGTTGCCATGTATGTAGAAGAGGGCCGTGCCCTGCTGACTCAAGGTTGCCAAGGCGCTGGCAACTTCCAGCTGCAGCGGTGAGCGCTCGTCATCGCCAATCCAGAATTCAAAGAGATCGCCCAGGATATAGAGTGCCTCGGCTTGAGGCGCTTGTTGCTGCAAAAAACGCAGGAAGGCAGCAGTCAGATCGGGTCTGTGCTCGCTTAAATGCAGATCAGAGATAAACAGGGTTGTCATCGCGGCTCGGTACTGAGGGCTGGGTTCGCCCGCTAGAGAGAAATAAGGGCATGGTCGCAACCATGCCCTCGATACATCAGGCTGCCTTTAGGCAACGGTGACGCGTTCGATGATCACATCTTCCTTCGGCACATCGCTGTGGCCACCGGCACGGCCAGTCTTGACCAGCTTGATCTTGTTGACCACGTCCATGCCTTCGGTGACGGCACCGAACACACAGTAGCCCCAACCTTGGGTCGATTCGTTTCTGAAGTTCAGATAATCGTTATTGACCAGGTTGATGAAGAACTGGGCGCTGGCAGAGTGGGGATCGCTGGTGCGAGCCATCGCCAGGGTACCGACTGTGTTACCCAGGCCATTGTTGGCTTCGTTCTTGATGGGGGCGCGGGTCTCTTTTTCTTTGAGCCCTGGCAGGTAACCACCGCCCTGGATCATGAAGTCGTTGATCACCCGATGGAACAGGGTGCCATCGTAATGGCCGTCACGGCAGTATTGCTCGAAGTTGGCACAAGTTTCCGGTGCCTTGTCGGCAAACAGTTCGATGGTGATATCACCGTGATTGGTGTGCAGTGTGATCATGAAACGGTCCTCGTCACTGGGGGCGGATTGAAAGCCGGAGCCTGATGCTCCGGGTGCATGGAGCGACTTTAATGCTGCCCCATGCCAAGTGAGAGCGATTCTGCGGTCTTGGCTTCCGAATGTCTACCCTTTGCCCCCGAGTTGAAGTGGTCCGGCAGGCCAGCAAGACGAAGCCCTTCTATACTTGTAGCAGCGCAACAGACGAGGCTGGCAGGTTAGAGCCCGCCGGGAGGTGGTGATGATGTACGAGGAGCGGGATGTCGTGCTGGAGTTACCCATCGGCTATATCCGGGAACATTGCACCTCCTGGTCACGCTTGTGTCACGAGCTAGGGTTGGAGGCCGAAGGTCTGGAGCAGGGGGTCTACCTGAGCAATGATCGGGTGAGCCTGGATCTGGCGATGGCCAAACGCTACGGCCTGTGTCAGGAGTGGTGGCTGTAGTCTGGAGCTGATGCGGTGTCGAGTGCACCGCAGAGTCGAAACAGTGGGTTGGTCACCTGGCTGAACGTCATCCGCGTGGTGACAGGAGGTGGTTGTGCTGCACGACAATGAGGTGTTTATCGAGTTGCCCTTAAGCTATCTGCATGACAAGTGCACTGGCTGGGATTCCTTGTGTGAGGAGGTTGGTTTGCCGCCAGATTGCCTCGAATATGGTTACTGCGAGCCGGATCAGACCGTGCGGTTGAGCCTTGAATTGGCCAAGAGTCATGATCTGTGTCGGGGCTGGCAGCTATAGGCGCGTCGGATTTATCCTATCGAGGGGGCTCGCGGTGCGGCCCCCTCGTCAATTCTGCCGATAGCCGCTAGAATGTCCGTTCGCTTTTTTAGGGACAGGTCATCTCCATGCTGAAGATTTACAACTCACTCACGCGTCAAAAAGAAGAGTTCAAGCCAATTCGCCCCGGCCAGGTGGGCATGTATGTGTGTGGGGTGACCATTTACGATCTGTGCCATATCGGTCATGGCCGCACCTTCGTCGGTTTCGATGTGGTGGTGCGCTATTTGCGCTACCTCGGCTACAACGTCACCTTCGTGCGCAATATCACCGATGTGGATGACAAGATCATCAAGCGCGCCGCCGAGAATCAAGAATCCTGTGAGGCGCTGACCGAGCGGCTGATTGGCGAGATGCATGCCGACTTTGATGCCCTGAACCTGCAACGTCCAGATATCGAACCCCGTGCCACTCTGCATATCGATGAGATCATTGCCCTGGTCGAGCAGTTGCTGGCCAATGGTAACGCCTATGTGGCCGAGAACGGTGATGTGTTGTTTGCCATCGACAGCTATGCCGACTACGGTCGTCTCTCGGGCCAGGATCTGGAACAGCTGCAAGCCGGAGCCCGAGTCAGTGTCGAGGAGGCCAAGCGTAATCCGCTGGATTTTGTGCTGTGGAAGATGTCCAAGCCGGGTGAGCCGACCTGGGAATCGCCCTGGGGGCCGGGACGTCCGGGCTGGCACATCGAGTGTTCAGCCATGAACTCCAAGCATCTGGGCAATCATTTTGATATTCACGGCGGTGGCTCGGATCTGATGTTCCCGCACCACGAGAACGAGATTGCCCAAAGCTGCTGCGCCCACCATACCCAGTACGTCAATACCTGGATGCACACCGGTATGGTGATGGTCGACCGGGAAAAAATGTCCAAGTCCCTGGGCAACTTCTTCACCATCCGTGATGTGCTGAAGGTCTATGACGCCGAGACGGTCCGTTACTTTTTGATGTCGGGTCACTATCGTAGCCAGCTCAACTATTCCGATGAGAATCTCAATCAGGGCCGTGCGGCTCTGGAGCGTCTCTACACAGCGCTGCGTGGCCTGCCGGTAGTGGCGGCGGCTGGTGGAGAGAGCTTTGTTGACCGTTTCCGTGCCGCCATGGATGATGATTTCAACACGCCGGAAGCCTATTCGGTGCTGTTCGATCTGGCCCGTGAAGTGAATCGATTGAAGAGTGAGGGCGCAGCGGAGGCTCCGTCCTTGGCTGCCCGGCTGCGCGAGTTGGGCGGCGTGCTGGGTCTGCTGGAGCAGGATCCGCAAGCCTTCCTCCAGGGCGGAGCCGAAACCGATAGCGAAGTGGCGGAGATTGAAGCCCTGATCAAGGCTCGTAATGATGCACGGGCGGCGAAGGATTGGCCCGCCGCCGATGCGGCCCGCAACCGTCTCACCGAGATGGGCATAGTGCTGGAAGATGGCGCCCAAGGCACTAGCTGGCGCCGTAAGTAACCGAACCGATTGCCCAATGGATAAGGAGACAAGCCAGCGCTTGTCTCTTTTTTTTGCAACTTGATGCAGTGTCGCTTCCTTTAATCCGGTGCGTCATTTCAGCATGCCAGCATGCTGCTCCACACTATTTCCTATTTTTTTCATCACATAAGCAATCGTTAAGCTTGGCTCTCTAGTCTGCAGATATAGCATCCATCGTGGAGAGCGATATGCAACTAGCCACTCAATCTTCTGTTCCCCCATATCATCTGGATCTGCATCTGGCGCCGGATGATGCCACCTTGAGTTTTGTTCGCCAGCGTTTTGCCCGGCACCATGGGGCCAACATTCAGCAGCTACTGCCCTGGCAGTGCACGTTACGGGATGAACAAGGGCAACTGCTGGCCAGTGCCGGACTCAACCCTGCGGGCAGTGGACCACTGTTTCTCGAACATTATCTGGAGTCTCCGGTTGAACAACAGCTGGCGGCCCGTTTGCAGCAACCTGTAGTGCGGGACGACATTCTGGAGGTGGGGAATCTGGCCGCCTGGGATGGCCATGCCCGCTTGCTGATCCTGTCCTTGATCCAGTACCTGGCTGAACAGCGCTATCGCTATGTGGTGTTTACCGCCACCGATCAGGTGCGAGCACTTTTTCGGGCATTAGGGCTTAAGCCTCAATATCTGCAGACGGCCAGTCGGGAGCGGATCCCGCATCCGGAGCAATGGGGTCGTTATTACGAGCATGACCCACAAGTGGTGGCTGGCGATATCCGTCTGGGACATCAGCAATTGCTGCAACATCCCCAATGGCAAGCCAAATTACAGCAATTACCACGCTGCGAGCAGCGTTTACCTCGGGTGGAGGTGTGATGAAATTACTCCATAGTCTGGCCGTATGGTCTGAATTACAGGGCAATAGCGTTGCCTTGCGCGATGAGCGCGATGAAGTGACCTATGGTGAGCTCTGGTCGCGAGTGACCCGGGAAGCCGAGGCGTTAACCCAGCGGCTGGAAGAGCGTCATCTGTCAGGACGTCCGGTGGCACTGTTGGCCGACAACGGTATCGATTGGGTGGTGCGCGATCTGGCGTGCATGCTGGCCCAGATCCCCTGCGTCCCGGTTCCTCCCTTCTTCAATGCCGAGCAACGAGCCCATTTGTTGCGGGATAGTGGCTGCGTGCTGTTATTAGCGCAGACGGAGCAGGGCTGGACCGAGCAGTGGCTCGATAACCAGGCGGTTTCTCTGCCTTCCGGTACCTGCAAGATCACCTACACCTCGGGCAGTACCGGTGAGCCCAAAGGCGTCTGCCTCGGGGCCGGATCGCTGCAAAATACGCTGGAGGCATTGGCCGAGCGTATCGGCTCTTCGGGCGTCACAGAGCATCTGTGCACCATGCCATTGGCCGTGTTGCTGGAGAATCTAGCCGGGGTTTATCTACCGCTGTGGCTGGGCAAGCGGGTCTCGTTGCCGGGATTGAGCAGCCTGGGGCTCGGCTCCATGCAGCGCCCGGATCCGGCGCGATTTATCGCCACCCTGGCTGCGAGCCATGCCGATAGTCTGATCCTGTTGCCTGCCACCTTAGGGTGGTTAGTGACCGCAACCCAGTCGCACCTGTTGCCAGCTGAACGCTGGAAGCTGCTGGCTGTCGGTGGCGGCAAGAGTGGGCAGCAACTCTTAGCGCAAGCCGATGCGCTGGGCTTGCCCGTCTATGAAGGCTATGGCTTGTCGGAAGTCGGCTCTGTGGTGGCTCTCAATGGGCCTGAGTGCCGTCGACTGGGGAGTGTGGGTAAACCCTTGTCTCATTTGGAAGTCCGTCTGGCCGATGACGGCGAGGTTCTGGTCCGCGGCAATGCCATGCTGGGTTACATCGGTGACCCGGAGGTTCCGTCCACGGCTGACTGGCTGGCCACCGGGGACTGGGGTGAATGGGATGCCGATGGCTTTTTGACCATCCAGGGGCGGAAAAAATCGACACTGGTCACCGGCTTTGGTCGCAACGTGGCTCCGGAATGGGTGGAGGCCGAGTTGGCCACTGTGCCCGGAGTCTTGCAGTGCTTTGTCTACGGGGATGAAGAGCAGGGGATCCAGGCGCTGTTGTTTGCTCCCACCCTGGCAGGTACCCAGGAAGGCGACGAGTTGTTGCAAGCCTGCAATAACCGATTACCCGACTATGCGCGCCTGCGCGGATGGCAATTTATCCGTGACCCATTGAGCCGTGAGCGCGGTGAGCTCACCGCCAATGGTCGAGTTCGACGCCACATTATATTCCAGCAACGCATCCAGCAGGGTGCAGCGAGCTCAGTGATTTTGAATGAGGAAGTATCATGAGTTTTTATCAGCGACTGGTGAGTGAAACAGCGGCAGGCCGCGATTATCTGCTCTCGGCTCCGGCCATTCTGGCGTGTCAGCGCGGCGAGGTCACGCTACCTCGCTATATCGCCTTTCTGACCCAGGCTTACTACCACGTGCGGCAAACCATTCCGTTGCTGATGGCCTGTGGTAGCCGCCTGGGAGAGCCCCATCGCTGGCTGCAGGATGCGATCACCGAATATATCGAGGAGGAGAAGGGGCATGATCGCTGGATCCTGAATGATATCGCGGCGTGTGGCGGAGATGCTGCACAGGTGGAGCGGGGGATGCCGCACTTTACCACCGAGCTGATGGTCAGCTACGCCTGGGATAGCGTGACGCGCGGTAATCCGGTGTCATTTTTTGGCATGGTCTATGTGCTGGAAGGAACCAGCGTCAACCTGGCAACCCCGATGGCGGAACTGATCCGGGCACGACTCGGCCTGCCGGAACAAGCCATGAGTTATCTCACTTCCCACGGCAGCCTGGATCAGGAGCATATCGTGTTCTTCCAGCGGTTGATGGATCAGTTGACTCATGAAGCCGATCAGCGAGCGGTGATCCATATGGCCAATGCCATGTTCCGCCTGTATGGCGATCTGTTCCGCGCCTTACCCATGGAGTCTGCAGCATGAAATTCGCCATCATCACGGGTGCCAGTGGCGGTATCGGCCGCGCCGTTGCCGAGCGGTTGGCCGCCGAAGGCTGGTCCCTGCTGCTGATTGCCCGGGATGGGGCCCGCCTCTCCCAGCTGCGGCTGGAGCTGGGAGAGGCCTATCCGGCGTTGCGGGAGCAGATTGCCTGGCTGGCATTGGATTTGACCGCTCTTGATGCCATGGACGAGTTGCTCAGTTATCTGGGCGAAACCCAGCAGACGGTGGACTTAGTGATCCATGCCGCCGGTTGCCAACGCTTTGCCTGTCTTGGGGATCAGGATGACAGTGCCATGGAGCAGCAACTGGCGCTGAATTTGCGGGTGCCGATGCAGCTGACTCGCAGCCTGCTACCCGTCATGGCCCCTGGCAGCACCATTGTTACCGTGGGGTCAACCTTCGGAGCCATCGGCTATCCGGGTTTTAGCGTCTACTGCGCGACCAAGGCCGGATTACACGCATTCAGTGAAGCCCTGGCCCGCGAGTTGGGACCTGATGGCCCGCGAGTCTGTCTGTTAGTGCCGCGCGCCACGGCTACCGAACTGAATCACGGCGCGGTCGATGCCATGAATCAGGCGCTGGGCACCGCAGTTGACTCACCGGCTCGCGTCGCCAGCGAGTTGATGCAATTGTTGGCCAGCCGTCAGCGTCGCCGTTTTATCGGCTGGCCGGAGAAGTTCTTCGTGCGCCTCAATGCTTTGCTGCCCTGGTTGGTGGATCGGGCCATCGGCGCCCAGCGCGAGCAGATCTGTGGATTTGCAACCATTCGTCCGGCGGCCCGTCAGGCGCCGGTGTTACCTACTGAGGAGAAACAATCATGAAATTTTGGTCCGTAACATGGCTCGGTGGCGCTCTGCTGGCCGGCTCTTTGGTGGGTATCTCCCTGCAGGCCGCTGAGACCGAACCCTATCTGGCTTTTCAGCAGCGCTGGGCCGAGGCTCAGTACCAGCAACAAGGCGATGCGCAGGAACAGGCTCTGGCCAGCCTGGCGGATGAAGTTCGAGCAGCCAGCGCCGCACGCCCCGATGATTTGCCCCTCAAGACCTGGGCCGGGATCATCGTCGGTAGCTATGCGGGCGCCAAAGGCGGGCTAGGCGCGCTGTCATTGGCGGAGGAGGCCAAGGCTGATTACGAGGCAGTGATCGCCAAGGATGCCTCGGTGCTCAAGGGCTCTGCCCTGACGTCGCTGGGAGTACTCTATTACAAGGTTCCCGGCTGGCCGTTGGGCTTTGGTGATGAAGAGCGCGCTGCCTTCATGCTGCAGCGCGGTCTGAACCTGAACCCGGAGGGTATCGACAGCAACTACTTCTATGCCGATTTTCTGGTCAGTCAGGGCAAGAAGGAAGAGGCAAAATCCTATTTACTCAAGGCCAAGGCGGCGGCTCCTCGTCCGGGCCGGGAAATTGCCGATGCCGGTCGGCAACGCGAGATCGCGGCGTTACAGGAAAAACTCGAGCAGTGATAGCATGCGAGGTAGTAACGGCCTCGTGATGGGATTGAGCCATGAAAATTCTGGTAGTTGAGGATGACACCCTGCTGCGGCAGGGGTTGCAACAGGCGTTGAGTCAGGAGCAGTACAGCTGTGATGTCGCGGTCAATTGCGCCGAAGCGGACTCGCTGATCAAGGTGAGTGAGTATGGGCTCATCATTCTGGATCTAGGTTTACCGGATGGCGACGGCATGAGCCTGCTCAAACGCTGGCGGCAACGGGGCATGGTACAACCGGTGTTGATCCTGACTGCCCGTGATGCGCTGGATGAACGGGTCGCCGGGCTGGATCGCGGGGCTGATGACTATATGGTCAAACCTTTCGCCCTGGCCGAGTTGTTGGCCCGGGTGCGGGCCTTGTTGCGGCGGGATCAAAAACTGGCCAGCAACCAGATCATCAGCGGCGATTTGATGCTCGATCTGCAGCAAAAAACCGTCACCCTGGCCGGGGCGCCGGTGGTCTTGACCCGTCGCGAGTTCGCCTTGCTGCGGCGGCTGGTGATGCAGGCGGGCAAGCTGGTCAGCCGTGAGCGCCTGCAGGAAGATATTTATGACTGGCAAGACGATATCGGCTCCAACGCTTTGGAGGTACATATCCATCATCTGCGGCGTAAATTGGGTACAACCCGGATCCGGACGGTGCGTGGTGAAGGATATTGCCTGGAGCTGCAGGCATGAGTGCGTTGTCACGAGGACGTAACTGGCTGAGGCAGCAAGGATTGCGCAGTCGTCTGTTGTGGTTGTTAGCCTCGATTTTGTTACTGACTCACTGTGCGTCCACCTACTGGGTCTGGCACGAAAGCCAGGAGCAGATTAGCGAGCTGGTGCATCTGGCGCTCGATCCCGGCCACTCCAGCCATGAGCTAGCCAAAGAACAGCGGGAGACCATAGCCGCCTTGTTTGTGCCACCCATGGTGTTTGGTAGTTTGGGGCTGCTGCTGGCCTATCTGGCCATCAGCTGGTTGACCAGCCCTCTGGAGCGATTGCGTGATTTGTTGCAACAGCGCAGCTCCAGCAATCTGGAGCCCTTGCAGATGGACGCCTCGGGGCCGGAGTTACAGGCGGTCGTCGATGCGATGAACGGTGTCTTGTCCCGACTGTCCCTGGCATTGCAGCGGGAGCGGCAATTCAGTGCCGATGTCGCCCATGAGCTGCGCACACCGCTGGCCGGGGTACGGCTTAATCTGGAGCTGATGCAGCAAGCGGGTGTTCACGGAGTGATAACGCTCATTGAGCGGCTGGATGGTCTGCATCATACCGTCGAGCAGTTGCTGAATATGGCGCGGGTGGAGCGCAATCTGATCATCGGCGTGGCGGGGGATGTCGAGTTCGCCCGGGATGTGTTTGCGCCTCTGGAAGCGGAATGTCGGCAGATGCTGGCACGGCGTGGTTTGACGTTGGTGGCAGAGGTCGAGTCGCTGCGCCTGCAAGGTGAGGTGTCACTCCTGCAGATGCTGGTTCGTAATCTGGTGGAGAATGCCAGCCGTTACGCGGATGCAGACAGTGAAGTCCGTCTGCAGTTTCGGCGACTGGTGTTACCTGAAGGCGAATTTGCCGAACTGGTGTTGAGTGATCAGGGCCCGGGAGTGGCGGCCGATAAGCTGGCCCGTCTTACCGATGCCTTCTCGCGACTCGACAGCCGGGGGAACGGTATTGGTTTGGGGCTGAATATCGCCGCCCGGATCTGTGCCTTGCATCAAGCGAGCCTGCAGTTTGACAACATTGCCCAACCTCGAGGCTTGCGGATCCAGGTCCGCATTCCGCTGCATTCATCCTGATCATCGCCAGGTTGTTTTGCAGCCCGAGTTTGATGACTCAGGATTAACCTGGGCCAACGTCAGATGGGTCATGTCCATGCCCGGTGTCGCCTGTTGCAACCAGTCGCGAGCGAGCGTCGCCTGAGGGCTGGTTTCTTGCGGAGACCAAGCCGGAACTTGGGCTTCGACAAAGGGGCCGGGTTTGACTTCAAAAAAGCAGAATGGCTGGTGGACACTCAGGGTGTGGATCAGTCCGGGCGGAAGTTCGAGCACTTGGCCGACCGTCAGTGTCTGCCGGGTCATGATCATGCCTTGCTCATCCAGCGTCAGCAAATCCCCCTCACCGAAGAGTGGCTGGAGTAACTCCCATTGTCCTGAATGGAGATGTGGGCGGAAATAGGTGCCCGGTTGTGCGGCCACGACTAATCGCTGAACCCGATCCTGGTGGTCACTATGCCATAGCTGGTGTGTCCGGAGTCGTGGAGAACTAAGAGCCTGCGTCAGCAGTTGCTGGCAAATATCGTGATCAATCATTTTCATGGCAACTCCTGATCTGTATCTGAACAGTGGTGATTCCCGAGGCCAGGGCTGGAGCTGTCTCTGCTTCACCGTCATTACGAGCTGTAAGCTGTCCACCCTCGATGGAGATGAAACCAGAGAGTTTGCGCTGACACGCATTTGTGAAGGGGTGGCTCTGTTATGGTGAAGCTGTCCCCAGTTGTCCTCGTAAGGAATCACACTATGCGCGCAAAACAGCTTTCGCAATCGGCCTTCATTCAAGATCTGGCCTTGTTAGCTCGTTACGATCTGACCAATCTCGAGTTGGGCATCAAATTACGTCAGGACTCCGATCCCGAGCTGCGGGAATCGGCGATGCGTCTATTTCAGAAGGGCATCATCACTGCCGCAGACGGTGGTTACCTGACCCCGTTCGGGGTCAGCCTGCTGGAGTATCTGGATCATCTGTTGAATGCACTGACCGACGCGGATTGAGCCAACGTCGGCTCGGCCAGTTGTAACAGATCCAGTTTTTCTAACTCCCACCCTTGGTTTCCCGGCCGCATATAGCAGATGAAACTGATGGCGGGAGTTTTGCTTTTATCCTCGCCGATGACGACCCAGCTGCGGGCGGGCGGCTTGGGTACCGAGACATCATTGATATGTAATGACAACAGAGAGCCCAAACGAAAGCTGACATAGGTTTTGCAGCTGTCGGCGGCGGCTTGCTGTTGTGGGGTCAATGCTTTATTGGCTGCCGGGGCCAGCGTCGTGGCGCACGTTGGCGCCATGACCAACAGTAGGGACATGGCCACTAGCGTGACGATTGGCATTTTGGTCATAGTTTTCGTTGCCGAGATGCAGGATGACGCCAGTGGATTTGCGCTGGAAGCAAGAGCCCGCTCTGGTCCACGGTTTCCTGTTCGATGAGTTGGCGCAATAGATCGAAGGCTCGGCCTGCCATGGCCGGACAATCTTGGGCTATGGTATCGATGCGCAGCGGCAGGCAATCAAACAGATAGTGATCATCGAAACTGCAGAGATGAATGTCGGCAGCCATCAGTTGATGTTGGTTCAGATAGCGCAAGACTCCCTCTAACAGGCCACAGGCGGCGGTGAACAAGGCCTTGGGCGGGCGACCCAGTTCGGCACACAGCTGCGCCATCATTTCATAGCCGGAGCTGGGGCTGAAGTTGCCGTGGCGAACCCAATGCGGTTTACCAGATACGCCTGCCCGTTGCAGCCCTAATTCATAACCGGCCAGTCGCTCCCGGCTTGGTTCCAGCCGCAGCTGGCCGCCCAGATAATAAATTTCCTCCGGATGCAGGATCGCCAGGTTCTCTACCAACTCGGCAGTTGATTCAATGGAGTCGGTAATTACCCAGGGCAGACTGGATTCCGCGATCCGTCGATCCAGTTGCACGACAGGTAAGCGGGCACTGATTTTCTGGTATTCACTATCCGACAGTGAACTGGAGGCCACGATCAGTCCATCCACCTGGCGCTGCATCAGGCTGTTGACCGCCATCATCTCCTGACTGGGGTTTTCATCGGAACAGGCGATCAGTAGCTGCAATCCTGCTTCACGACACAGGGTTTCCAATTCCCGGGCAACCGAGGCGAAACCGTAATTGGTCATTTCCGGCACCACCAGCCCCACAGTCTGTGAACGGTTGGAACGCAGGGCCCGGGCATGAATACTGGGTTGATAGTGTTGTTCGGCGGCGATGGCCAGAATGCGATCGCGGGTTTCGTCGGCAACGCGATACTCTTTACTGCGGCCATTGAGTACCAGACTGGCGGTTGCTTTGGAGACGCCCGCCAATCCGGCTACATCGCTGATGGTGATTCGTTTACTTGTCTTCACGGCATCGTTCTATGCGTAAAATGAGTCCTCATTCTATCACGGGCATGGCCAGCGGCCAGTGCTGGAGGTTCAGTTGTGCGTCGCCAGTAAAATCAAAACTCAATTTATGCTGTGGGAAGTAGCGTGCTGACATCACAGCGGCTCCTCCATTGATAAAGATCTCCACGCTGGAGTGGTCGGACAGGATCTGCAACTCGGTCAGGTTACCGCGCCAGTAACGGTGTTCCAGCTCTGCGGTTCGCACATGAGGGCGGCTCAGGGTCAGACGGGTGCCATTCCATTCCAGACTCAGCGCTTGGGCTAATTGCAGGCGGAAGGGGCCATCACATTGCAGCCAGAGTTCGGCACTGTCGGCGGTATAGAGGGGCGCATCATCGGCACGGCCCTGCCAATAGCGGCGTTCGCCACGCAACTGCTGCAGCTCCCGAGCCGGTCGTTGATAGAGCTGGCCATCGTGATAGCTTAACTCGCGGGGGCAGGTCATGGTGTGGATCCAGCCCTGGGCTACCGTCGGTTGCAGCAATTCATCCTGATCCGGGATGCCCATCCAGCCGAACAGTAGGCGACGACCATCCTCGGCCTGGGTAGTTTGCGGCGCGTAGAACTCGAAACCTAAATCCAGTTCGTGAAACTCACCATGGGGGAAATGGGCCTGCACATAGTCCAGCTGGCCGACAAAATAACCAGCCTGATGGGTATTGAGATAGCGTTCTGCTTCGGCGGGTAGACCTTGCGGACAGCAGATCAGGATATCTTGCCCCTCCAACTCGAACAGATCCGGACACTCCCACATATACCCGAAATCGCCCAGCCCGTTGAGCTGGCTACCGGCGATGTCGCCACGCGAGTGCCACTGCTGCAGGTCATCGGAAACCAGTAGGATCACCTTGCCTTGCTGCTGCAAGTCCTGAGCGCCCAGCACCATGTACCAGCGTCCATCATGCTGCCAGACCTTGGGGTCCCGGACATGACCGCTATAGCCTGCAGGCAATGGCAGAACAGGGCCCAACTTGTCAAATTCATCACGCTCATTGGCGATAGCCAGGCATTGGTTGGCGGTGCGGGAGCCGTCAGGATATTTCACATTCCCGGTATAGATCAGTACGATGCGATTATCCTGCATCACGGCCGAGCCGGAGTAGCAACCATGACTCTCGTAGGGCTCCGAAGGCACCAGAGCAACCGGTTCATGGCGCCAATGCAACAGATCGGTGGAGCTCCAGTGGCCCCAGAATTTGGCGCCATGTGCACAGGCAAACGGATTCCACTGGTAGAACAGGTGGTAGCGCCCCTGGTGCTGGATGAAGCCATTCGGGTCATTGAGCAGACCGACCGGGGGGGCCAGATGCCAGCAAGGTCGCAAGGGGTCGGCGGCGGCAATAGGTTGCCCGGTCATCAAGGACCGGGCCAGTTGTTTGAGTAAACTTGTTTCGTCCATCAGCAGGCGTCCATTATTCGCTGTCGGTCTGATATTTCAGTACGAAGGAGATGATGAAGGCGGCACCAAAGGCAATGACCAGACCAATCAGATAGCTGATGACCGAGTTGGCCTGCACGATGGCAATCCCCGGAATACCGGTCAGGCCTACAGCGGTCATGCCCACATGGTTGGCAACCACCCAAGCACCGCCTAATGCACCGCCCGCCAGCGCGGCCAGGAACGGCTTCATGAAGCGCAGATTGATACCAAAAATGGCGGCTTCGGTGATCCCCAGCAATGCGGACAGTGCGGAGGGAACGGCAATCGCCTTGATTTTGACATCCCGGGTCTTGAAGTAGACCGCCAGGCAAGCACCGCCCTGAGCGACGTTAGCCATGGACCAGATCGGCAGCAGGAAGTTGACGCCAATATTCGGGTTACCGAGCAAACCTGCTTCGATGGCGTGGAAGCTGTGGTGAATGCCGGTGATCACGATGGCGGAGTAGGTTCCGCCGAAGACCAGACCTGCCAACCAGCCCGCCTGATCGATCAGGGTGCTCAGCACAAAGGAGATACCATCACCGAGAGCGCGACCGGCTGGGCCAATGAACAACAAGGCGACAAAGCCGGTGATGATCACGGTCAGGAATGGTGTCAGGATCAGATCCAGAGCATTCGGGATCACCTTGCGCAGGCGCTTTTCCAGGAAACTCATGAACCAGACCGCCAGCAGTACCGGGAAGACGGTGCCCTGATAACCGATCATGGCCACATCCAGACCAAAGAAGTCCATGGTCTTGAAGCCACCGGCTACGCCCCAGGCATTGGTCAAGGCCGGATGGGTCAGGATGCCCCCCAGCGTCGCCCCCAGATAGGGATTGCCACCGAATTCGCGCGCTGCGGTGAAACCAATCAGCACCGGTAAAATGATAAAGGCCGCCGAGCTGAACATATCCAGCATGATAAAGATGGCGCTATCCGGATTGGCCCAGCCATAGGTGCGGACCATTCCCAGCAGACCCATCAACAGACCGGAGGCCACAATCGCCGGAATGATGGGCACAAAGATATTCGACAGCAGGCGCGCAACCCGTTGCAGTGGATTCAGTTTCTGAGCCGCTAAATCCGTGAGTTCGGCTTTGCTGGTTTCGGTAATACCGGCCACTTTGCTGAACTCGGCAAAGACCTTGTTGACGATGCCGGTACCGAAAATAATCTGGATCTGACCAGCATTACTGAAGCACCCCTTGACCCCGTCCAGGCGATCGATAGCCGTTTTGTCAATCTTGCTGTCATCGACCAGTACCAGACGCAAGCGGGTGGCACAGTGTGCGGCACTGGCGATGTTTTCCTTGCCGCCCAGTAAGGGCAACAGGGCTGTGGCTGTGGTGTGATAATTCATATTGATCCTCGCTGGTGGGTGAACCGCTCAGGCTCACGACACGCTTGTCCTATGGTTCATAGTCAAGCAGCTCCAGCGTGGAGCTGCTTGCTATTGTGAAAAGTGATTAGAACCAGGTTTCCATCTGGACACCAAAATTCCACTGCCCACCCGAGCCGAAGCCGGTTTCACCCAAGGAATCATCTTGGGCGTAGGCATCCAGCTTGCTGTCCCAATCCATATAGGTAGCGAACATGCGCAATTCTGGGCGACTGAAGAAATTGGCAATATCACCGGCCTTGAACGTTGGGGCGAAGGTCAGCTTATAGAAGCCACCATCCACGGCCTGGCGGGAGTTATAACCCTGTGGATCCAGATCCATGTACTGGTAGCTACCCTCGTAGGCCAGTGCGAAGTTCTGGTTGATCTCCTGCACCACTCGGGCATTCAGCGTGACCCAACCATAATCATCGTCTTTCACGTAACGGTCCTGGCTGCGTTGCGCCATCAATACCGGGGCTATGCTCCAGTTGCTGGCCAATGCTGTTGTGCCGTAAGTCGCAAAGCGTACGGTCTGGGCATCTTCCGAGAGATTGCTGTCAGAGCCTAAGCCCTTGACCTCGGCCCCCAGCCCCTGACCATACAACAAGGCGGTTTTGGAACTGCCATCTTTGAGGCCATAAAAGCTGGTGGCATGGTAGGCCAGCAGGGTATGGACACCCGTATCGGCGGCGTCCTGTACGCCTTGGCTTCCCGTATTGCTCCGGGCTTCGTTATCCTTCGCCTTGAGGCCGCTGATCATCCACTGTACTTTACCAAACGTGTTATTGGCGGTGAGGATGTAATTCTGGATGTCGCCGTTGACATCATCGATGGCGCCAAAGCTGCGGCCATAGAGTGAAAAATTACTCTTGACGCTGTCGCTCCATTTGACGTCGTAGATGCCCGCGCCAGTACCGGCCAGGAAAATGATATCGGAATCGAGCCAGTGGATATCAAAGTTATCCCGGTCGAAGCGCTTACCGGCCCACAAGGTTGAGTCTTTAAATACACCGGTAAACGTCGGCATGCTGCCCAATTCGGCGAACAACTGACGGACGTTGAGAGTGCTGCTGGAGCCGGTCCAGTCGTTATAACTGCGTTGGCCATCTGCCAGCATCACCTTGAAGCGGGTCGTAGCGCCGTTATCCAGGGTGGATTTCTTTTCCAGATTCAATTCGACGTAGCTATCCGGTTCATTGCCCAGACGACCTACTGCACCGCCGGTTTCTCCGGCTGGAGTCAGATAGGGTCCGCCTTCCGTTCCGGTGCCACCGTCGCCGATCAGCAAGCCGGAGCGGGCATAGCCATGGAACTCCACACCACTGCCAGCGAGGGTTTTAGTGGTCAGATCCTCGGTACGCTTGGCGACCTCTGCGGTAGCCGCTTCGCTCTGCGTGGTTCGGGCTTCGAGCTGTTGGGTCTGTTGTTCGGCCGCCGTGGCTTTGGCTTCGGCGGCCATGGCGCGTTGTTCTGCTTCTGCCAGACGTTGCTCCAGAGCTTGCAGACGCAGTTCGACCGCGCTTGGCGAAGCGGCCTGAGCCATGTTCATGGTGGTAGCCAGGGCGACGGCCGTGGCGAGGTAGCTGATTTTTATCATGTGGGTATCTTCCTTTGATCGGGCACAGAGTTTTTTGTTATGGCTAACGGTTTAGCTAAACCGGTTTTGCTGATTTGAAAATTAGCCAAAACAATTCCGCTTTGCAAAGAAGTTTGCTAACCCCTTTCAGCCTTTGTGATCTGCCTAGCATTCATCCTGTTTCAGTATCGAAGAGGGGGGGGTGAACGGCGCTGGTTCACGTGTCTTGGAGTTCAGTTCGCCTTCGGAGCCGGGCTCCATGTCCTGCAGAAGAGCCGAGGAAAAACCATATAGGGATTGCCGCTGATACCGCGTGGACCACCGGAGGGGATAGAGCAGGAGGGGATAGAGTAGAAACAAAAAAACCGGGACAAGCCCGGCAAGACGTGGCATCCCAATCCGGGACACACAGGCTACCCCGCACTGTCAGGGCACCCTCAGGAATTTATGATTGCAAAAAGTCCGCTAGCTGCCGATGGCTTGGTAGAGCCGTCATGGCCCCTCGCGCCGTGGTAGCCAGAGCGCCACAGCCTTGGGCTTGCTGGATGATTGGGACCAGCTGATCCCAACTCGGCAATTGCGAATGCTCCGCCAGACCGGCCAGTAATCCGGCGACAAAGGCATCACCTGCTCCTGTCGTATCAACCACTTGAATGCTGCGTGCGGCCAAGTGATGCAGTTGTTGACCGTCATGGGCCAGTACGCCATCGCCACCCAGCGTGACCAGAAGTAACTGGATAGGATAACGCTCCATCAGCTGCTCGATCGCCATCTCCATCTCCAGCGGGCCACACAGGTAGATAAGTTCTTCCCGGGAGAGTTTAACCACAGTTGCCAATCCCAGTGCCTGTTCCAGGCAGGAGCGGATTTCGCGCGGGTCGGGCCAGACCTCCAGGCGGATATTGGGGTCGAAGCTGACGTAGCCATGGGCGGCGCGGATCGCTTGCATGGCTGTCAACGCAGCGCTACGGCTGGGCTCCTGAGCCAGGGCTATGGAGCACAGATGAAGCCATTGGCCGGCTTGAAATTCAGGCAATTCATCGGCTTGCAGGAATAGATCGGCACTGGGTTTAACCAGAAAGGTAAAACTGCGCTCTCCGTGATCATCCAGATCGACCAGTACAGTCGAGGTGCGGTGAACAGGATCTCCCACCATATGGCCGGTATTCACGCCTTCGTCATCCAGCACCTGACGCATAAAGTTGCCGAGGGGATCGGCGCCGACCCGACCGATAAAGGCACTGTCGCCCGCCAATCTGGCGATGCCGACTGCCACATTGGCTGGAGCTCCCCCGGGACATTTCAGATAGCGGTCATTGCCATCGGGTACCAGATCGACCACGGCATCGCCCAATACCCACACACGATTTGTCATAACTCACCTCACAAATAAACTGAATACAAGTTAGCTAAACCGATTTAGGTTTGCAATTGCTCAACGTGCGGCGCCTTGACTTTGTGAGCTAGACCCCATTTCATGGGGCCAGCGACACTCGACTCCGGCCACCCTGAATCGTGCGGCTGGCCTGACGGATGGTGAGCCTGGGGAGTGGATGCAGGTACTAGCGCTTTAGGTTAATCTGGGATCAGGCCCGCCTCAGGTCTGCCACTTTAGGAGAGCACCATGATCAGGAACGTCACCCCAGACGATGGCGCTGCCATCAGCGCCATTTACAACCATTATGTCGAGCAGAGTGATATCTCGTTTGAAGAGGTGGCGGTGACGCCCCAAGAGATGGCAGCCCGAATCACCAGTATCAGTGACCGGTATCCCTGGGTGGTGTTTTGCGAAGGCGAGCAACTGCAGGGTTACGCCTATGCCAGTGCCTGGAAGAGTCGGGCCGCCTATCGCTACAGCGTCGAAACCTCTGTTTATCTGGCTCCCAGTGCCCGGGGGCGCAATCTGGGCACCGAGTTGTATCGCGAACTGTTACCCAGATTAAGAGAGGCGGGCTACCACACGGCCGTTGCCTGCATCAGCCTGCCGAATGCCGCCAGTATTCATCTGCATGAGAAGATGGGCTTCAGTAAGGTGGCTCACTTCAAGGAAGTGGGATTCAAGCGCGAAAAATGGATCGATGTCGGCTATTGGCAACTCTCGCTGTCGCGGATTCGTCCCCATCCTACCGGTGAGAGCATGGCTGAACCGGCGTTGGAATAAGCCCCGGGATCCTGGGTTGGTTTTGTGCAGCGCAATCGTTTTTCCAAGGGCAAAAAAGCAATAATTTTGCTTTGGTTCAACGAGCGTGGCTGCTATACATATAACCCTTTTTTTTCGTGAACCTCGCCGCGGTCGCGGTGGCAACCAGGGAAGTCAGGCAGCCATGATCCCGAGACTCAATATCCAGGATGGAATTACCCCCGTTTATCACACCTTTATTGAGGCGCTGATTGACGCCGGTTTTGCCGGTGATGTCGAAAGCTCCTACTCCAGCCGTCTGGCCGTGGCCACGGATAACAGCGTCTATCAGTGGTTACCCCAGGCGGTATTGTTTCCCCGCAGCACCGCCGATGTGGTGTTGCTGACCACGCTGGCGCGAGCGCCTCAATATAGTGGTATCAGTTTTTCGGCCCGTGGTGGCGGTACCGGGACCAATGGTCAGTCCTTGAACGATGGTCTCATCGTCGATCTCTCCCGCCATATGCATGGCATTCTGGAGTTCAATCTCGAAGAGCGCTGGGTGCGGGTACAAGCGGGTCTGGTCAAAGACAAGCTCAATGAATTCCTCAAGCCCCATGGCCTGTTTTTCTCGCCCGAGTTGTCAACCAGTAACCGGGCGACCATTGGAGGCATGATCAATACCGATGCCTCGGGCCAGGGCTCTTTAGTCTATGGCAAGACGTCGGCCCATGTGCTGGCAGTAACGGCGGTCCTGGATGACGGCTCCTTACTGCAGGCCCATCCGGTTCATGGTGAGGCTCTGGCCGTCAAGTTGGCCGATGGTGGTCGGGAAGGGGCTATCTATCGTCAGGTGTTGGCCTCGGCGCGGGATAAACGGGCTGAAGTTGAAGCGACATTCCCCAAACTCAACCGCTTCCTGACCGGTTATGACCTCAAGCATGTCTATGATCCCGCCAGCGATGGTGTGGATTTGAGTCGTCTGCTGTGCGGCTCGGAAGGGACGCTTGCCTTTATTACCGAAGCCAAACTGGATCTGACGCCGATCCCGACGTTCCGCACCCTGGTCAACGTGAAATACGACAGCTTTGAATCGGCGCTGCGCAATGCCCCGGTGATGGTGGCGGCCGAGGCATTGTCGGTGGAGACCGTCGACTCGCGGGTACTGGATCTGGCCCGTGGCGACATCATCTGGCATTCGGTCAAATCACTCATCGAAGATGTCCCGGGCAAGACCATGCTGGGGATCAATATCATCGAGTTTGCGGGTGATGAGGCCAGCGAGCAGACTCGCAAGGTGCAGGCACTGACCGCCCGTCTGGATGCGCTGTTGGCTGCCGGAGAGGGCGGGGTGATCGGCTACCAGGTGTGTGATGAGCTGGCGAGTATCGAAACCATCTATGCCATGCGCAAGAAGGCAGTGGGCCTGCTTGGAAATGCCAAGGGCCGCAAGAAGCCGGTGCCCTTTACCGAAGATACTGCGGTACCACCGGAGAAGCTGGCCGATTTCATCATGGAGTTCCGTGCCCTGCTGGATGCCAACCAGCTCTCCTATGGCATGTTTGGCCATGTGGATTGTGGCGTATTGCATGTGCGTCCGGCTCTGGATCTGTGCGATCCGGAGCAGGAAGTGGTACTGCGTAAAATTTCTGATCAGGTTGTGGCCTTGACTGCCAAATATGGTGGCCTGATGTGGGGCGAGCATGGACGCGGCTTCCGCTCCGAGTATGGCCCTGCCTATTTCGGAGCCTTGTTCGATGAGTTGCGCAAGATCAAGGCGGCATTTGACCCTCTGAATCGGATGAATCCGGGCAAGATCTGTACCCCGATGGGCGTCGATACGCCGCTGGTCTCCGTGGACGCTACCAAGCGTGGTGCTTTTGATCGGCAGATCCCGGTAGCGGTACGCGACAGTTTCACCGATGCTTTATCCTGCAATGGCAATGGCCTGTGCTTCACCTTCGAACACAGCTCGCCGATGTGCCCCTCCTTCAAGCTGACAGGGGATCGTCGTCACTCGCCAAAAGGGCGAGCCACCCTGATGCGGGAATGGCTGCGCCAGCTCGAGGTGCAGGGCTATGATCCCCTGGCTGAAGAGGTGGAAATCCACCATGGCGGTGTGCGCTGGCGTGAATTGGTCGGCCGGGTCCGCAATACCCTGAGCAAGGCGCGGGGCGAGTATGATTTCTCCCACGAAGTGATGGAGGCCATGCAGGGCTGTCTGGCCTGTAAAGCCTGTGCCAGTCAGTGCCCGATCAAGGTTGATGTTCCGGCCTTCCGTTCCCGGTTCATGGAGATCTATCATCAACGCTACCTGCGTCCAGCCAAGGACTACTTCGTCGCGACGGTGGAATCCTATGCGCCGCTGATGGCCAAGGCCCCTGGCGTCGTCAATTATTTCTTGAAGCAAAATTGGGTCCAGAAGGCCACCGAGAAAACCATCGGTATGGTGGATGTGCCGATCCTCAGCGAGCCGACCCTCAAGCAGGAGCTGGCCGGACACGCCGCCTCCTTGTTCAATCTGGAACAGCTGGAGGCGCTCTCTACCGAGGAGCGGCAGAAGGTGGTGCTGGTGGTGCAGGATCCTTTCACCTCCTATTACGATGCCCCCGTGGTGCGGGACCTGGTCCTGCTGATGGAGACGCTGGGTTTCCGTCCGTTGCTGGTGCCATTCAAGCCGAATGGCAAGCCACAACATATCAAAGGCTTCTTGCGCAGCTTTGCCCGCACGGCGGCAAACGCAGCCCAGTTCTTTAATCGCCTGCATCATCTGGGCATCCCTATGGTCGGGCCGGATCCAGCCATGGTGCTGTGCTATCGGGATGAATACGCCAAGGCGTTGGGAGAGGCGCGGGGGGACTTCAACGTCCAGTTGCCCCAGGAGTGGTTACTGTCGGTATTGGCACAGCTGGACATTGCGCCTCGCGAAGCCAAGGCACCGTTTTACCTGTTTGCACACTGTACCGAGAAGACGGTCAAACCCTCGACCCATGGCGACTGGGGTAAGCTGTTCAGCCATTTTGGCGCTGAACTCAAATCCATCGCTGTGGGCTGCTGCGGCATGGCGGGAACCTATGGCCATGATGTCAAGCATCTGCAGGATTCTAAAGATATCTACCAGATGAGTTGGGGGCCGGCCATGGCCAACTTGCCGAAGAGCCAATGTCTGGCCACCGGGTATTCCTGCCGTAGCCAGGTCAAACGGATGGAAGGCGAGAAGCTGTTACATCCGGTGCAGGCGTTGTTGAGCCTGCTGTAACGCGACGCGACGGGACGTCAACCGGCAAGCCAGGTAGACTAGCAGGCGCACCGTCAGGTGCGCCTTTTTCATGGGAGCAATCGGCAACATGAGCATCTGGAAACGGGATTTCACCCTGCAGAGTCTGAATCAGGGCTCTGAAAACACCCTGGTCGCCCATCTGGGGATCCGCTACAGCAACGTGGGGGAGGACTACCTGCAAGCGACCATGTCGGTCGGCCCGCAGACGCATCAACCTCTGGGGATGTTGCATGGTGGCGCCTCAGTGGTGCTGGCGGAAACACTCGGCTCGGTGGCGGGGAATCTGTGTGTCAGTCGGGATTATTACTGTGTCGGGCTCGAGATCAATGCCAATCATGTGCGCGCGAAACGGGATGGTTTCGTGACGGGAACGACCCGGCCTCTGCACTTGGGTGCGACGACTCAATTGTGGCAGATCGAGATCCAGGATGAGCGTCAGCGGCTCATCTGTACCAGCCGCATTACCCTGGCCATCCTGAAGAAAAAGTAATTGAATGAGATAATTGTCACATTTCTAGCGACAATATGTCTAAGCTAGGTATATAATCTGCCCCCCTTGCGATACCGGGCCAGCAGCGACATGAGAGATTTGCCGCTAGGAGCCCGTTTTCATTCCTCTTAACCGGAAGAACTTATGTCTGAAATAGAAAATTTGCCGAGCTTTAGCGAGCTTGGCCTTGCTGACCCGATCCTCAAAGCCGTACTTGATGTAGGCTATGAAACCCCATCCCCCATCCAGGCGGCTGCGATTCCACCGTTGCTGGAAGGCCGTGACATTTTAGGTCAGGCGCAAACTGGTACCGGTAAGACCGCTGCCTTTGCGCTGCCGCTGCTGTCCCGTCTCAACCCTCGTGACACTGCGACCCAGATCCTAATCCTGGCTCCGACCCGTGAACTGGCGATCCAGGTTGCGGAAGCCTGCCAGAGCTACGCCAAATATCTGCCTGATTTCCATGTCCTGCCTATCTATGGCGGTTCTTCCTACGAGACCCAGATCCGTGCACTGAAGCGCGGTGCTCAAGTCGTAGTCGGTACTCCGGGTCGGGTCATGGATCTGATGCGCAAAGGCAAGCTGGACTTGTCAGCCCTGCGCGCTCTGGTTCTGGATGAAGCGGACGAAATGTTGCGCATGGGGTTCATCGACGATGTGGAATGGGTGATTGAACAATGCCCGCACGATCGTCAGATCGCTCTGTTCTCGGCCACCATGCCGGATGTGATCCGTCGTGTGGCCCATCGTCACCTGCAAGAGCCGGCTGAGGTGAAAATTGCCTCCAAGACCAGCACTGCTTCTACCGTGCGTCAGCGCTACTGGCTGGTTTCCGGTCTGCACAAGCTGGATGCGATGACTCGTCTGCTGGAAGTCGAGCCCTATGATGCCTTGCTGGCTTTCGTCCGTACCAAGACGGCGGCCGAAGAGCTGACCAGCAAGCTGGCCGCTCGTGGTCATGCCTGTGAAGCCTTGCACGGTGATATTCCGCAAAAGCTGCGTGAACGCACCGTTGAAAAACTCAAGAATGGTCAAATCGACATTCTGGTTGCAACCGATGTCGCAGCCCGCGGTCTGGACGTCGATCGCATCACTCACGTGGTGAACTACGACATTCCTCATGATACCGAGTCCTATGTTCACCGGATTGGCCGTACCGGTCGTGCGGGTCGTACTGGTGATGCCATCCTGTTCGTCGCGCCACGCGAACGCCGGATGCTGCGCGCCATCGAGCACACCACACGTCAACCGATCGAGCCGATGCACATGCCATCTGCTCAAGACATCAACAAGCACCGTATGGAAGTGTTCAAGCAACAGATCCGTGACACCCTGCTGTCTGATGATCTGGAACAGTATCAGGAAGTGGTGAACGAATTCCTGCAAGACGATAGCGTTGAGCCGCTGGATCTGTGTGCCGCATTGGCCAAGATGGTCAAGGGTGACGAGCCGTTGTTCATGGATGAGAACCAACCTGAGCCATCACAACGCACTCCGGAGCGTAATGATCGCAACGAGCGTTTCGATCGTAATGACCGCAGTGACCGCTTCAGCAGTGAAGAGCGCCCACGTCGTGAACGTAGCAAGGTTCCGTCTGCTGGTCCGCGTCCACTCAAGGATCATCCGGATGTGGCAACCCAGCGTTACCGCGTTGAGGTAGGCTATGAGCATGGCGTCAAGCCAGGCCAGATCGTTGGCGCCATCGCTAACGAAGCCGACATTGGCAGCGCCTTCATCGGCCATATCGAGATTTTCGATACCTTTACCACGGTTGATCTGCCAGAAGGTATGCCGACCGAGACTATGGATATTCTCAAGCGTGCTCGCGTTTGTGGCCGTCCGCTGGATATCAGCCATTTCACCGGTCAAATGCCGGAGCGCACCGAGCGCAGTGGCAAGCCATTTGCGGATCGTCGCCCACGTCCAGAGGGTGGCCGTGATCGTCCTCGCCCGGAAGGTGGTCGTGACCGTCCGTTTGGTGATGCCAAGCGTAGTGGTGCACCGCGCAAGTTTGATAACAAGCCCAAGTTTGACAAGGGTGGTCGTAACGACCGTTAATCCCGTCATCTGAACCACTGGTTCTGAACGCCCCTGCTGAAAAGCAGGGGCGTTTTTTTTTGAGTTTGATGTTGAAAGCAACAATCTAATGGGTTCAATCCCTCCATGTGGCTAGAAATCGGCGTGATGTGCGTGTTAGCTCGAGCCCGTTTGCATGGCCTATCCTTGTTGAGATGGCTGAGATACCCCTTGGATATTAGCCCGAGTATGGTCTCGGTATTCTGCAGCATGGTGAGCATTGATATTCGCGGGAGTGTGCTGTGTCTTCAATGGTATGGCGGTGTCTGGGTTTGTGGTTTGTCTGTTTGTCTGCGCATGCCGCGCTGTGGCAGGGGTTGTATCGGGCGGGGGCCGAGGTCAACAGCTTTCAGCCCTGCCCGGGTAATCTGGTGTATTGGCTGGATGGCAGTAATGATGTCGCGCTGTCGCTGCGGGAATATGCACTCAAGCACACGGTGCGGCCCTATCAGCCGATCTATGTTGAGTTGGTCGGAGAGTTGAGAGGCAAGCAGCGAACGGGTGTGGCGGCAGGCTATGATGATGTGCTGCAACTGCAGTCCGTCGAGGCCATCAGCTTGCAATTACCAGAAATTTGCCAACAGTTGCCGCCGGAAGGATAGGCGGCTGCAGATAGATGTGTCTTGGATAATCAAAGGGCGCCTCGAAGGCGCCCTTTGTCTCAGTTGCCGAGCATTACTCGATGCTGGCTTCTTCAGTTTGTGGCTCGGTGTGCTCGGTTGTGCCTTCGAGATCTGGCTGAACGAGATCCGGATTGTCGATATCGGTGCTGGCACAGTGACTCATCGCGGCTGCCGGTGCGGCTTCTCGGCGGATCAATGCCATATAAAAACCATCAAAACCGCTCTGGGCCGGACTGATCACGCGTTCGCGTACCAGGCTGAACTCACCCTGATGGGCTTCGAGGAACTTGGCAACCTGGTCCTGGTTTTCACAGGGGAGGATACTGCAGGTGGCGTAGACCAACTCGCCGCCCGGCTTCACCATCTTGCTGTAACGGCTGAGGATGTCGGCTTGCAGGGCCATCAGGATCGGCAAACGCTCGGCCGCATCCCGCCACTTGGCATCTGGATTGCGCTTGAGCACACCCAGACCGGAGCAGGGGACATCCAGTAACAGCCGGTCGGCACTCTCCTTGAGGCGCTTGATGGTCTTGCTGGAGCTGATAAGACGGGTTTCGATATTGTGCGCACCGGCACGGCGGGCACGCTGTTTGAGGTTATCCAGCTTCCACTGTTCGACATCCAGCGCCAGCAGTCGTCCCTTGCCATGCATCAAGGCAGCCAGGTGCAGCGTCTTACCGCCTGCACCGGCGCAGGCATCAATAACCCGCATACCTGGTTGTACGTCGAGGAATTCGGCGATCTGCTGGGAGCCGGCATCTTGTTGCTCGAACCAGCCTTCCTGAAACGAGTCGGTGCGGAACAGCGCAGCGTCATTCAGCACTTCCAGCGCATTGGCAATGCCAGATACCGGACGCACATTGACCCGCTCATCGAGCAAGCGTTGGGTCAGGGCATTCTGATCGCACTTCAAGGTGTTGACTCGCAAGAAGCGTTTGGGATGTTGAGTCAAAGCCCGCCGCTCGGCAGCCCAGCTTTCGCCTAACTGCTCTTCGCCCAATGCATCCAGCCATTCCGGGCAACCATCCCACAGGGCTGGCAGATTGCGAGCAGTGGCCTTGCGGCTCTCATAACTCTTGAGATTAAACAGGCTCGCCGCCGGGCAGGGCGGCAGTGGCAGATTGTAGAACTGGTGCCAGACACAGATCAGACTCCATCCCGCGACCGCTGCTTCATCCATGCTTACGCCAGCCAGCAGGGTGTAGAGGTTCAGGCGGCGCATCAGATCGCCGGTGACAAAGGCGATATTCGCCTGTTCAGTCGGTGCTAGACGCACCTCGGCAAATTGTCGGGCATAGGCACGGTCCAGGGTGGAACCATTACCCAGTACGTCGCTCAATACCGCCACGACCAGTTCGGCCTGGCGCAGGGTCAAGGAATTCTTCAGCATGATGACTCAACGGGAGGAGGGAAAACGGCTGCGATCATAGGGGTTAAGCGGTATAGACGCAACCCGCGCGCCGGTTTCTATGCTCGAATCTCCCCCAGTGTTGCCAGGCGACGCTGCACCTGGACTCGGTGTGTGCTTCTGGGGGCATGGCGTGGTGCTTGCTGGTCTCCGCGCCACTAGAGCCAGCGGCGCACCCGGCGTTGATAGGCATGGTAATCAACTGTGAAGCGCTGCTGTAGTTGCTGCTCTTCGGTGCGGACTTGAAAGCGATCTAGATACCAGAAACACAGGGGTAACCCCAGTAGAGCCAAACCATTGGCCAGGATCAGCGACCAGCCGAGCAGTAACAACAGCAGTGCCAGATACATGGGATTACGGCTGAGCCGGTACACGCCATGAGTGATCAGGGTGTGAGTCTGCTCCGGATGGCGGGGATCCACCGTGGTTCCTGCACGATGAAAGCTCCAGCTAGCCCAACAACTCAGCACCAGGCTGATGACCCCACAGCCGGCTGCCAGACTCCAACTGGCGTGCAGAGGTAATGGCAGCGCAGCTCCGGGACAGAGATCGGTCACCAGACTCATGGCGCCGGCCGTGAGTAGAAAAATCAGCGGTGGAGGTAGTCGAAACAGCAACATGGCGCAACGTCTGTTTGATTAAGGGAAGCCTCATCTTAGCGGCGAGGGAGATATCGGGCTAGTCCGCAGATGGCAAGTTCGAAGGAGGCAGGCAAGGGGGGCGATAAGATAACGCCTTGAGATCAGAGGGGGCTCGGCGCAAAATGCCCCCAGGTTTGAAGAAGGAATAGCATGATGGATATTGCCGATCTGCGGCGGGAATACACCAAGGGCGGGTTGCATCGCGAGGATTTGCCGGTCAATCCGTTGGAGTTGTTTGAAAAGTGGCTACGCCAGGCCTGTGATGCCAAATTGCCGGATCCGACCGCCATGAGTGTGGCGACAGTCGATGGCTCGGGTAAGCCGTATCAGCGGATCGTTCTGCTCAAGCACTATGATGAGCAAGGTTTCGTGTTTTATACCAATCTGGGCAGCCGCAAGGCACAGCATATCGCGAAGAATAACCAGGTGAGCCTGCTGTTTCCCTGGCATAACCTGGACCGTCAGGTGCACGTCACCGGAGTGGCCGAACCCTTGTCGCCGCTGGAGGTGGTGAAGTACTTCCACTCACGGCCCAAAGACAGCCAGATCGCGGCCTGGGTGAGTCAGCAATCGAGCCGTATCTCGGCGCGCAGCATGCTGGAGTCCAAATTTATGGAGCTCAAGCAAAAGTTTGCCAATGGCGAGATCCCGCTTCCCAGTTTTTGGGGGGGATATCGGGTCCGGTTCGATAGCATCGAATTCTGGCAGGGTGGAGCACACCGTCTGCACGATCGCTTCCTGTTTACCCGGATGGCGGATCTCTGGCACATTGATCGCCTGGCACCCTGATCGCGCTGGCTGAACTCGGCTCTGGCTGCCTACACTGAAGGTGATGATAACAAGACAGGAGTCAATGATGGAGTGGCAGCGCTATGAGTTTAGGGTCTCGACCGATCCGCGTTTGTTGCAGTTGGCCGTGATCCACGATTTTCTGCGCCAGACCTACTGGGCCAAGGATATCTCCGAGGCTCAGGTTCGCAAGGCGCTGGACGGTGCCCTGTGCTTTGGTCTGTATCGGGACGAGCAACAAATCGGCCTGGCCCGAGTGATCACGGATCAGGCGACTTTTGCCTATTTGAGCGATGTGTTTGTGCTGGAGGAGTTTCAAGGGCAGGGGCTTGGACAATGGCTGGTGAGTTGTATTCTGGCTCACCCTGAACTGCAAGGTTTACGACGCATCCTGCTGGCGACTCAAGACGCTCACGGCTTGTACCGCAAGCTCGGTTTTAGCGAATTGGCGCAACCGGAACAGATGATGGAAATCCGCAATTCGGCGCTCGGTCCCGAGCCGGAAAATCGTCTGAGCTAGTGGTCACACTGTATTTTTCGCATAAAAACAGGAGGCCAATGGCCTCCTGTTTGTTCATTACCGCGGATGTTGCCTGAGCGGCGTGATAGTGCTGTGAATTACAGCTCATCCACCAGTTTCACCGCTCGACCGATGTAGTTGGCGGGGGTCAGCAACTTGAGCTCGGCCTTGACGTGTTCCGGTAACTCCAGAGTATCGATAAATTCCCGCATGCCCTGAGCATCCACACGGCGACCGCGCGTCAGCTCCTTGAGCTTTTCATAAGGTTTCTCGATACCATAACGGCGCATGACGGTCTGGATCGGCTCGGCCAGTACTTCCCAGTTGCTGTCGAGGTCGGCCGCCATGGCCGCTTCGTTGGCTTGTAACTTGGAGATGCCCTTCAAGGTGGCCTGATAGGCAATCAGCGAATAGCCAACCGCAACACCCAGATTGCGCAGCACGGTACTGTCGGTCAGATCCCGCTGCCAGCGACTGACCGGCAGCTTGGCCGCCAGATGGTCAAACAGGGCATTGGCCAGACCCAGATTACCTTCGGAGTTTTCGAAGTCGATGGGGTTGACCTTGTGCGGCATGGTGGAGGAGCCGATTTCACCGGCAATGGTGCGCTGCTTGAAATGACCCAGGCAGATGTAACCCCAGATATCTCGGTCAAAATCGAGCACTATGGTGTTGAAACGAGCCACGGCATCAAATAGCTCGGCGATGTAGTCGTGCGGCTCGATCTGGGTGGTATAGGGGTTCCAGGTCAGCCCCAATCCGGTGACGAACTGCTCGGAGAACGCATGCCAATCCACTTCCGGGTAGGCGCTGATGTGGGCGTTGTAGTTCCCCACGGCACCATTGATCTTACCCAGGATCTCGACCGCCTTGATCTGCTTGACCTGGCGCTCCAGACGGTAGGCGACGTTGGCCATCTCCTTGCCCATGGTGGTCGGCGAGGCCGGCTGACCGTGGGTTCGGGAAAGCAGCGGCATGTCTCGGTATTCGTGAGCCAAACGTTTTACTTCGGCGACCAATTTTTCACAGTACGGCAGGATCACCTCTTCACGGGCAGTCTTGAGCATCAGACCGTGGGAGTTATTGTTGATGTCTTCCGAGGTACAGGCGAAGTGGATGAATTCGCTGACGGCATGGAGTTCGGCATTCGTAGCCACTTTCTCTTTGAGGAAGTATTCCACTGCTTTGACATCGTGATTGGTGGTGCGTTCAATGGCCTTGATGCGACCGGCATCTTCTTCATTGAAGTCGGTGACAATGCTGTCGAGCAGGGCATTGGCAGCGGCGGATAAGGCCGGTACCTCGGGGATCCCGGGATGGCTGGCTAATTGTTGCAACCAACGAACCTCGACTTCTACGCGAAAGCGCAGCAGGCCGTATTCGGAGAAAATGGGGCGCAGGGCCGTGCATTTGTCGCCATAACGACCATCGAGGGGGGAAACCGCTGTCAGTGCTGACAAGTCCATGGAATAAGCTCCTGAAATAGGGGTTTAGATTTGATTCAACATCGAACGAGCTGACGCCACCATCTTGCCTCGGGAGAAGAGGATATGGCGTCGGCGACCGCCGACCTGACGCCACAGGACTGTGGCGCGAATACCGGCCAGCAGCAGGGCGCGAACCTTGTGCTGGACCAGAGGTTGTTGCAGATACACCGGCGTGCCGGCGACCTGGATCCGTGGGCCAATCGGACTGATGTGCTCACTGTAGATGCTGGCCAGATTGGCGAGGACCTGCTCATCCAGCAGATCGAAGTGGTGCAGTTGACGCTTTACCTGACTGATGCGCTCGCCCAGCATATTGAGCACGTCACGACGGCCTGACAATTTGCGCTCCAGGGCGATGAGGCTGACCACGTAGCGGGTCAACTCCGCGTTTTTCGGACTGCTGCCATGGCCCAGTTGTTCAACAATGGCCTTGTAGCCCTCTTTGAGGTTGGAGCCACCAAACACATCCTGAGGCGACTCCGGGTCGGTAACCAGGATGCCGCTTAAGGTTTGGCGCAAGCTTTCATCCTCACAAGTACCGGTGCGAGACACCTGCTGCACCAGATGGGCCGCTTGGCAAATAGCGGCAAAAGCCATGGTCCGTATCGCTTGTTTATCGCTCATCTTCACTCCTGATGACGAAAACGTTGTTCGATGATGCCGCCACCCAGACAGACTTCGCCCTGATAGAAAACGGCGGATTGTCCCGGGGTCACGGCAGCTTGTGGCGTGGCAAAAATCACCCGGATGGTCTGGTCATCCAGAGGTTCCACGCGACAGGGAAGATCCTGCTGGCGATAGCGGGTCTTGACGGTACAGTCAAACGCCTCACGGATCGGTTGACGATCCACCCAGTGCAGTTGGCCGGCAATCAGGCCATCGGAATAAAGACGCGGATGTTCGTACCCTTGGGCTACGACCAGCACGTTGCGCTCGACATCTTTATCCACCACGTACCAGGGATTATCACCGGCGTCTTTCATACCGCCAATGCCCAGGCCTTTGCGCTGGCCGAGAGTGTGATACATCAGCCCCTGATGTTCACCAATGATCTGGCCGTCGACGGTTTCAATAGGGCCTGGCTGTGCCGGTAAAAACTTGGCCAGGAAATCCTTGAATTTACGCTCGCCGATAAAACAGATGCCGGTGCTGTCCTTCTTCTTGGCGGTGATCAGATCCAGCTGCTCGGCAATGCGCCGGACTTCCGGTTTTTCCAGATCTCCGACCGGAAACAGGCTCTGCCCGACTTGCTGTTCGCTCAGGGTGTAGAGGAAGTAGCTCTGATCCTTGTTGCTATCCAGACCGCGTAGCAGACGATGTTTACCGGTACTGTCATCGCGGCGCACATAATGACCAGTGGCAATATAGCGGGCTCCCAGTTCTCCGGCGGCAAATTCCAGGAAGGCTTTGAATTTGATCTCTTTGTTGCAGAGGATATCCGGGTTCGGCGTGCGACCGGCCTTGTATTCGGCAAGAAACAGCTCGAATACGTTGTCCCAGTATTCTGCGGCGAAATTGATGGTATGCAGCTCGATCCCCAGCTTGTCACACACGGCTTGGGCATCGGCCAAATCCTGAGCGGCGGAGCAGTATTCGTCCGTGTCATCCTCTTCCCAGTTCTTCATGAACAGGCCTTCTACCTGGTACCCCTGCTGTTGCAGCAGGTAGGCGGAAACTGAGGAGTCAACACCGCCGGACATACCGACGATCACCTTGATTTGGCTCTTATCTGTCATCTACTTGGCTATGGTTGCAAAAAACTGTGCGCATTGTAACAGAAAGGGGGGGCAACGATCACGCCAGCAAACATGCAAAACCTCAGTTCTTCTGTTCCGGTCCCCGCGAGCGGTATGGGTTACCTGTTGGACGCCCCGAACGATTTGGATTTTGCACCCGGCGTCGGTCTTTCAGGCTGGATAATGGTAGCCGCACGCCCTGTAAGTAGTCCTCCAGACACTCCAGCACTAACGGGCTGCGTAGCTTATGGCCCAAGGCGCGGATTTCCGGTTCTGTCAGCCAATGACAGGCAATAATGTCGTTATCGGGATCCTGAGGGAGGTGGGCGCCGGGATCCTGGGTCAGTTCGCAATAAAAGCAAAAACGCAGATAGGTGAGTTTGCGATAGGGGCTGGAATAGATATAGGTTCCTAGCCAGCCATCGGGGTGTAGCGTTAACCCGGTTTCTTCCTGTATCTCGCGACAGGCTGCCTCAATCAGATTTTCGCCGGCTTCCAGATGTCCAGCCGGTTGATTGAAAACCTGATGGCCATGATCCCGCTCTTCGACCAGCAAGAATCGATCTTGCCAGCGGATAACGGCGGCGACAGTCACGTTGGGACGAAATCTCATATCGGATTACTTCTTCTCTCGCTGAAGTCTTGACGGTCATGGCGATACATCAAGCACAGATACATAGTCATTGCCGAGGGTGCCACCCAAGATGGCGGAGTCGGATCCTGAAGTGCGGTCCATCCCCGAGTCGTTGACATAAAACGGCGCGACGCATGTTAACAAATTGCAATCACCTTCGATATCAAGGCGGTGCAGGAGCGTGATGGCGGTTTGCTTATAACATCGGTTGGGCTAAGATGACCGGCAGTATATTGACACTATGATAACAACCGGAAGTTAGGAGACACTGATGGAAAGTAAAGTCGTCGTACCCAGTGAAGGTCAGAAAATTACTCTGGACGCCAGTGGCAAATTGGTAGTACCGAATCACCCGATCATTCCATTCATCGAAGGTGATGGTATTGGTGTGGACGTCACCCCGCCAATGATCAAGGTGGTGGATGCTGCCGTTGCCAAGGCTTATAACGGCGAACGCAAGATCTCCTGGATGGAAATCTACACCGGTGAAAAATCCACTCAGCTGTATGGTCCGGATGTCTGGTTGCCTGCCGAAACCCTGGATCTGATCCGCGAATACCATGTCGCCATCAAGGGCCCGCTGACCACGCCAGTCGGTGGTGGTATCCGCTCCCTGAACGTCGCGCTGCGTCAGGAGCTGGATCTGTACATCTGCTTACGTCCGGTTCGTTACTACGAAGGGACACCGAGCCCAGTGAAACGCCCCGATCTGACCGACATGGTGATCTTCCGTGAAAATGCCGAAGACATTTATGCTGGTATCGAGTGGAAGGCTGATTCTGCCGAAGCTAAGAAAGTCATTGATTTCCTGCGCACCGAAATGGGCGTGACCAAGATCCGCTTCCCGGAAAACTGTGGCATCGGCATCAAGCCCATGTCGGCTGCCGGTACCCAGCGTTTGGTGCGTGCCGCCATTGAATACGCTATCGATAACGATCGTGAGTCCGTGACGCTGGTTCACAAGGGCAATATCATGAAGTTCACCGAAGGTGCCTTCAAGGATTGGGGCTACCAACTGGCGCGTGAAGAATTTGGTGCCGAATTGATCGATGGCGGTCCATGGTGTCAGTTCAAGAATCCCAAAACCGGCAAGACCATTGTGGTCAAGGATGTGATTGCCGATGCCTTCTTGCAGCAAATTCTGCTGCGCCCGGCGGAATATGATGTCATTGCCTGTATGAATCTCAACGGTGATTACATCTCTGATGCCCTGGCGGCTCAGGTCGGTGGTATCGGTATTGCTCCGGGTGCCAATATCGGTGATGGTGTGGCCTTGTTTGAAGCGACCCACGGTACTGCACCCAAGTACGCCGGTCAGGATAAGGTGAACCCGGGTTCTCTGATCCTCTCTGCGGAAATGATGTTGCGCCATATGGGTTGGGTGGAAGCGGCCGATCTCATCATCAAGGGGATGGAAGCTGCCATTCGTAACAAGACAGTAACCTATGACTTCGAACGGTTGATGGAAGGTGCCACTCTGCGCAAGTGCTCCGAATTTGCCGACGACATGATTGCCCAGATGTGACTAACAGTAGCGGCGAATGACTGTCGTCCTTCTCCATGCACATGCAAATGAAAAGCGGGCTTTCGGCCCGCTTTTTTCATGCTCAAATGGGGTGTTACGAGCTCAGGATTCTTGTGCCCCGGTCGGTACTATGCTCACCGCATGATACCCCTTGGGACCTGCCTGCATCTCAAAATGAACACTCTGGCCTGCTTTCAAGGTCTTGTATCCATTCATATCGATAGTGGAGTAGTGGGCGAAAATATCGTCTCCACCGCCTTCCGGGCAAATAAACCCAAATCCTTTTGCGTTGTTAAACCACTTCACCGTTCCGGTAGTCATACGCCTACGTCCTTAATCAAAAACACCTTAAAGCCGTTGAGTCAGTCACCAAGGCCATTTATAACTGAGGGGGTACCTCGAGGAATTGATGGGATTGGTCACCAAAGAACCAATCTAGTGTGAAAAATCGCCAAGTCAAGCCTTGGATTCATTGAGTGCCTAGGTGCGCATGTTATAAAAAGTTGTAAATCAAATGTGATATTGACAATGCCCGTGGTCAGGGTAGTAATTAAGTGTAAGGGTCGTGTTTATGGGTAAGTTCAAGGAAGCCGCCTCACCGCAGCATCAGGAGTCCGCAGACACTGCTACAGTGTTGCAACCCCCTTCGATGTATAAAGTGGTGCTTAACAATGACGACTACACGCCGATGGATTTTGTGGTAGAGATTTTGCAGAAGTTTTTTCGGATGAATCTGGAGCAGGCAACAGAAGTCATGCTCGCAGTGCATCATCAGGGAAAGGGGGTATGTGGTATCTACACTGCGGAGATTGCAGAGACCAAGGTGGCACAGGTCAACGAGTATGCACGGGAAAACCTGCATCCTTTGTTGTGTACCATGGAGCAGGCTTGAGTATCCCATTACAGAGCGAATTCAGTATTCTCGGGGGGAGGTGCCCATGCTGAGTAAAGAACTAGAACAAACTCTGAACCTTGCGTTCAAAGATGCCCGTGATGCCCATCATGAGTTCATGACGGTGGAGCATTTGTTATTAGCTTTGCTGGATAATCATTCTGCCAAGGATGCATTGACGGCATGTGGCGCCAATCTGGAACAATTGCGCAAGGATATTGCTGGGTTTATCCAGCAAACGACTCCGCTGATCCCGAAAGATGATTTTGAACGTGAGACTCAACCCACCTTGGGCTTTCAACGAGTATTACAGCGGGCGGTGTTCCATGTTCAGTCCTCAGGGAACAGCGAAGTCAGTGGGGCCAATGTTCTGGTGGCCATCTTCAGTGAGCAAGAATCACAAGCCGCCTATTTCCTGAAAAAATCTGACATTAGTCGCCTGGATGTGGTGAATTTTCTTTCCCACGGGATCCGCAAGGACAATCATCTGGGAGATGAGTTGCGCGGTTCCTCGCCGGGAGCAAGTCATTCCGCGGATAGCGATGGCTCGGGTGAGGAATCTGGCTCCATCCAGATGGAGCAATTTGTAACCAATCTGAACCAGCGGGTTCTGGAAGGCAAAATTGATCCGCTGATTGGTCGTGATGATGAAGTCAATCGTACCGTGCAGATCCTCTGTCGTCGCCGTAAAAACAATCCGTTGCTGGTCGGTGAGGCTGGTGTCGGTAAGACCGCCATCGCCGAGGGGCTAGCCTACCGGATTGTTAAAGGCGATGTTCCAGAAGTGATTGCCAATAATGTTATTTATTCTCTGGATATGGGCTCCTTGCTGGCTGGTACTAAATACCGGGGCGATTTTGAAAAGCGCTTCAAAGTGCTACTCAAGCAGCTGGAGAAACAGGAAGGTGCGGTTCTCTTCATCGATGAGATCCATACCATCATAGGTGCAGGTGCTGCCTCCGGTGGCCAACTGGATGCCGCTAACCTGATCAAACCGATCCTCTCGGCCGGATTGTTGCGCTGCATTGGCTCAACCACCTACCAGGAATATTCCCAAGTCTTTGAAAAAGATCATGCGCTGGCTCGTCGCTTCCAGAAGATCGATGTGCTGGAGCCATCGGTAGATGATACGACGCGTATCTTGATGGGCTTGAAGAGTCGCTATGAGGCTCATCATAACGTGCGCTATACCGCCAAAGCCTTGCGTGCTGCTGCGGAGTTAGCCGCCAAGTACATCAATGATCGTCATTTGCCGGACAAGGCCATCGATGTGATTGATGAGGCGGGCGCCAGTCAGCGGATGTTGCCGGTGAGCCGCCGCAAGAAGGTGATCAATGTTGGGGAAATTGAATCCATCGTCGCCAAGATCGCCCGTATTCCCGAGAAGTCTGTCTCCTCATCCGACCGCGAGGTATTGCGAAATCTCGAGCGTAATTTGAAGTTGGTGGTGTTTGGCCAGGACCGCGCCATTGACGTGCTGACTGACTCCATTCGTTTGAGTCGCTCTGGCTTGGGCAATGAGCGCAAGCCGGTGGGCTCCTTCCTGTTTGCAGGACCAACCGGGGTTGGCAAGACGGAAGTCACGCTGCAGCTTGCCAAAGCGATGGGTGTTGAATTACTGCGCTTTGATATGTCCGAGTATATGGAGCGTCACACGGTTTCACGCCTGATAGGTGCACCGCCCGGATATGTAGGCTTTGAACAGGGTGGTTTATTGACCGATGCCGTCATTAAGCATCCGCACTGCGTGGTGTTGCTGGACGAAATCGAGAAGGCGCACTCGGATGTGTTCAATCTGCTGTTGCAGGTGATGGATAATGGCAGTTTGACCGATAACAATGGTCGCAAGGCTGATTTCCGGAATGTGATCCTGGTGATGACCACCAATGCTGGGGTACAGGAAACCCAACGCAAGTCGATTGGTTTCCAGCAACAGGATCATAGCTTCGATGCGATGTCGGAGATCAACCGTACCTTTAGTCCGGAGTTTCGTAATCGACTCGATCATATTATCTGGTTCAATCAGCTGGATATGGTGGTGATTCACCAGGTTGTCGATAAGTTCGTGGTTGAGTTGCAGGTCCAGCTGGATGCCAAAGGTGTCTCTTTGGAAATCACGTCCGCCGCGAGAAACTGGCTGGCTGAGAAGGGATATGATAAGGCGATGGGCGCGCGACCGATGGCCCGCTTGATCCAGGATAAACTCAAGAAGCCGTTGGCGAACGAGTTGTTGTTTGGTGAGTTGGTGGGTGGTGGCTCAGTCCGTGTTGATCTGCAGGGGGATGAATTGAAATTTGACATCCAATCTGCACACCAACCGGTTGAGGCAGTTAACTAGGTAATAAACGGCTCAGCCCCCAGCATTGCTGGGGGCTGAAATGATTTTTCCTGGGCTTATCGAGAGCGGAAAACGATGCGGCCTTTAGACAGGTCGTAAGGGGTGAGCTGCACTGTGACTTTGTCACCAGTCAGGATGCGGATGTAATTTTTGCGCATCTTTCCGGAAATATGGGCGATTACCACATGTCCGTTTTCCAATTCAACCCGAAACATAGTGTTAGGCAGGGTTTCCAGGATGGTACCTTGCATCTCAATACTGTCTTCTTTAGACATTTAATCCTCGTGATAGCCACTATAAAAAACGTGCGGATCATGCCGGATTTAGCTCGCTGTGTAAAGTTTACTCCTCGTTTGCCGTGCTAGTTTTCCATTCATGACCACACAACAACTCGTGAGGGTAGAAGCGGGTCTTATATTTCATCTTGCGGCAGGCATCTACCTGATAGCCCAGATAGAGCCACTTACGGTTCATGCGCCGGGCTAAATCAAGCTGTGAGAGAACGGCATGGGTCCCCAGGGAGCGCTCTGCGTGCTCGGGTGCGAAGAAGGTGTACATGGCACTCAGGCTGTGTGGTAGCGGATCGGTTATTGCCAGCGCAATCAGATGCTGATCCAGTCGGAATTCCAGATAGTAGGGTTGGAGCCAGTCGCAGAGTAAAAAATTGTCGTACTGGTTACGGGTGGCTGGAAACATGCTGCCATCATGATGCCGTTCGTTGATATAGCGGGCGAACAGGTCGTAATACTCAGGTTTATCTTGCGTGCTCAAGACCATGTGCACATCGCGGTTGAGCTGGCGGATCCGCTTTTGACTGCGGGAGAGGGTAAATTGTGCCACCGGGATCCGCAGTGAACGGCAGGCTTCACAACGTTGACAATGAGGACGATACAGGTCGTTGCCACTGCGTCGAAAACCGGCGACCAGCAGATTTTCGTACCCAGCCGGATTTCTGAACTTGTCTTCCAGCAGCACCATCAGCCGCTCGGATTCTCCCGGCAGGTAGCTACAGCTGTGTTCCGGTGTCAGGCCAATTCGTAACGCTAATTCTGTCATAAGGCTACCTGCTGGCGCTTCCAGCAATCAGGAGTTACGGATTGGGAGCGCAATTGATGCAACCGCTGGATGAAGGTAGTTCTGGGCCACTCTTCAGCACCCAAAGAGAGTAGATGCTCAGTTTGCATCTGGCAGTCAATTAATTCACCACCACTATGACTAAAATGTCGACATAGTGCGACCAGCGCGAGCTTTGACCCATCCGCTTGCCGTGAAAACATCGATTCACCACAAAATAACCGACCCACTGAAATTCCGTACAGGCCACCAATCATCTCGTCGCCCTGCCAGACTTCAACCGAATGGGCATGGCCTGCGGCGTGCAGTTGGGCATAGCTGGCCATCAGTTCTTCGTGGATCCAGGTGTCATAACAGTCACGACGCGGCGCAGCGCAGGCCGCAACGACGGCCATAAAATCACGATTGATCCAGATAGTGACATCCTGCTTGCGGATTCGCTTTTGCAGGCTGCGGCTGATGTGTAGACGATCGGGTTGGATAACCCCTCTGGGATCGGGTGACCACCAGAGGATGGGTTGATGGGCGCCATACCAGGGGAAAATGCCATTGTGATATGCTTGCAGCAAACGAGCAGGCGTCAAATCGCCGCCAATCGCCAACAATCCATTGGGTTCGTGCAACGCCGAATGCGGCTGGGGGAACCATAGCGATCCCGGCTCTAACTGCGCCAGCGACCTAGACATAGATGCAGGATACCTTGATGAATGAGTACAGGCTGATCATAACGATAGTGCTACTGCTTGTCACCGGGACTGGTGTTCAAGCGGCTCCATACCAACGGAATGTTGCTAGGCCAGTAAATCAGGTGGTATTTGGTAAAATCGATTCCGTCAGGAATATTACCCAAACTCAAGGGCCTTGTTGATCAAATCCAAAGTCGGATACTCGCTCCCCCACCCGCCGGGCGGGCTTAGTTGACGGCCTGCCGAATGGGCAT